>JAFCZI010000120.1 GCA_019314425.1 Deltaproteobacteria bacterium
ATTTGGCTCTCCCCAAAACCCTTCAAATTGAGGGCCCCCGATCTGCAGGATGCCACGCACAAACCGCATCCCTTGCACAATGCCGGGTTGATCTCGATCTTGCCGGCAAATGGATCTTTTTCCCTGACAGCCGGCGCAGAATAGGGGCAAATGGCCAGGCACACCCCGCAACCACTGCACTGGCTCGGATCGGTCTGGGCCACCGTACCGCTCATCCGAACAGTTTGACGGGCCAGAAGGGTCACCGCTCGGGACGCAGCAGCCAGCGCCTGGGCAATAGATTCATCTATGGGCTTTGGATAGTGGTCCATACCGCATAAAAAGACACCATCCGTGGCGAACTCCGACGGCCCCAGCTTGGCATGGGCTTCCACGAAAAAACCGTCCGCGTTCATGGGGACCTTGAACATCTGGGCCAGCGTTTCATCCCGATAAGGAACAATGGCGGATGCCAGGCAAATCAAGTCCGCCGTCAACGCCACTTCTCTCCCCAGCAACGGGTCCATCACCCGGATTTTGAGAGATCCCTCATCCAGGACAACCGCCGGTTTCCGATCCACAGTATAGGGGATGAACAAAACACCCGCCATCCGCGCGTCCCGGTAAAGGTATTCCCGTTCTCCATAGGTGCGGATATCCCGGTAAAGGACCACCACGCGCATTTCGGGGTTCAATTTTTTCAGGTGCAGGGCGCTTTCCATGGCATGGGTGCAACAAACCCGTGAACAATAGGGTCGTTCGGGCTCACGAGACCCCACGCATTGAATAAACACGGCGGACGTCATCTCTTTCAAGGCCGGGTCGTTTCTGATGAACCGTTGATCCAGCTCCAGATGAGTGAGCACACGATCATCTTCACCGTACCGGTATTCTCTCGGTTTTCCTTCGAAGGCCCCCGTGGCAATCACCGCCACACCGTGTTCCACCGGTTCTTCATGGCCGTCGCTGGAAAGGGTCGTTTTGAAATTCCCCACAAATCCTTCCACACCCGCCAGTTCCGTATTCAGGCGCAGGTCAATATTCGGATCAGACTGAATTTTATCAACCATTTGGGAGAGATTCATTTGTACGTCTTCGCCCTTCCAGGTCTGAAACAGAAGACTCCCCTGCCCGCCCGGAAACGGTTCCCGCTCCACCAGACAAACTTCATAACCCTGATCCGAAAGGCTCATGGCGGCGGCCATACCGGAGATGCCGGCCCCCACCACCAACGCCTTCTGATTGATCTCAAGCTCTGTTTCCACCAGGGGTTCCATGAGGGCCACCTTGGCCACCGCCATGCGCACCAGATCCCTGGCCTTTTGTGTGGCCATTGGGGGATCATTCTTGTGCACCCAGGAATCCTGGTTGCGAATATTGGTCATCTCAAAAAGGTACTTGTTGAGACCGGCGCCCACCAGGGTTTCCTGGAACAACGGCTCATGGGTCTTGGGCGTACAGGCGGCCACTACAATGCGGTTGAGGTTGTTTTCGCGAATGACCTTGCCCATGGCCTCCTGGGTGTCCTGGGAGCAGGTATACAGATTGTCGGTCACATATTCCACATAAGGGAGCGATGCCGCATAATCCCGCACGGCAGGGACATCCACCACACCACTGATGTTGATGCCGCACTGGCACACAAAAACGCCGATCCTGGGCCGCTCACCGGCAATAACCCGTTCCTCCGGAAAGGTTTCCTGTTGGGTCAGGGTGTTTCGAGCCGCCTTCAGAAGCGCCCCGGCTTCAGCGGCTGCCGAACTGGCTTCCACAACAGACTGGGGAATATCTTTCGGCCCCGCGAAGGCGCCGCACACGAAAATCCCTTCCCGGGATGTGGCCACGGGATGAAATGAAGGGCTGTCGCAGAAATGACCCGGGGTCATATCAACCCCCAGTCGATCCGCCAGTTCCATCAGCGCCTGGGGGGTTTCCATTCCCACGGACAGGACCACCAGGTCAAACGATTCCGTCGTGGGCGTCATCTGTTCGTTTACATAGGTAATGGCCAGTTCGTCCCGCCCTTTGACGGTCTCAACGGCAGGGACACGGGACCGGATAAACCGAACCCCATGCTTATTCCGGGCATCGTCATAAAAGCGCTCGAAATCCTTGCCGTGGGTCCGCATGTCCATGAAAAAGATGGTACAATCGAGATCGGCCCCCGCGTGTTCTTTGGCGATGACCGCTTCCTTGATGGCGTACATGCAGCAGACGGATGAACAATATTCGTGATCGCAGCGGTTTTCCTCCCGGGATCCCACGCATTGGATCCAGGCAATTTTTTGGGGCGCCGCTCCGTCGGACGGTCGCGTGAGATGCCCCAGGGTGGGTCCTGACGCCGACAGAATGCGCTCAAACTCCATGGCCGTCATCACGTTGGGGTGTCGGCCGTAGCCATAGTGGGTCAATGGGGAGGGGTCGAAAGGCTGGAACCCCGGCGCCAGAATGATGGACCCCACTTCCAGTTCGATGATCTCATCCTGCTGCAGATGATCAATGGCGTCCACGCCGCAGAACTCCGTGCAGACCTGGCAGCCGCCGGTCTTGAAATGCATGCACATGTCCCGATCAATAGCCGGGATGTTGGGAATAGCCTGGGCATAGGGGACATAAATAGGTTTTCTTCCTTTCAGACCCATATCATATTCCGAAGGGATGGGCTTCACCTGATGAACAGCGATGTCTTCCAGTTTGATATGACCCGTGGGACAAACCGACGCGCAGGCGCCGCACCCCATGCAAACTTCGGTCTGCTCATGAAAGGGCGTATCCACCTTCATCTCCACACCGCGCCCCGTGAAGCTAATGGCGTTATTGCCCATCTTTTCGCAGATACGAACGCAAAGGCCGCAGAGGATGCAGTCATCCCCCTCCGCCGCAAAACGGGGTTCTGTGATGCCGTATTGCCGGCCTAGATCTTTGAGCAACGGGACATCGGGGCAGCGGGCCAGCAGTAATTCCACAATGAGTTTGCGCCCCTGGGTCACCGATTCGGAATCGGTAAACACTTCCATCCCTTCCCAGATGGGGTAATTGCAGGCGGTCACGAATTTGGTTTTTCGCCCGTCAAACAACTCGACGGTGCAGAGTCGGCACATGCCCGCGGGCTCCAGGGCCTCATGATGGCAGAGGGTGGGAATTTCAATGCCGGATTTCTTGGCCACATCAAGGATATACTGCCCTTCCTCTCCCTGAACTTCGTTGTCATTGATTTTAAATGTTATCATGGGGGTTCCTTTTGGATAGCTATTTGCTCTTAGCTGTTGGGTGTCAGGTTCTGCGATTAGCCCTTGAGTTCCCATAATCTTCACTTCGAACATCAGGCTAACAGCCAAATGCTAACAGCTAACAGCTTCCTAAACAATGACGATGGCGTTAAATTTACAGACGTCGTAACAGATGCCGCACTTGATGCATTTTTCCTGCGCCAGTTCATGGGGCTCCTTCTTTTCCCCGGTAATGGCCTCCTGTGGGCATTTGCGGGCGCAGAGAGTGCAGCCGGTGCAGGCATCCCCGTCGATTTCGTAGTGAAACAGGGGTTTGCAGACGCCTGCCGGGCACTTTTTGTCCCGAATGTGGGCCTCATACTCATCCCTGAAATACCGGATGGTAGTAAGCACCGGGTTGGGGGCTGATGTGCCCAGCCCGCACAGTGAAAAGTTCCGGACCATGCCGCCCAACTCTTGCAGCAATTCAATATCCCCTTCCCTGCCGTCCCCTTCACAGATGCGGTTCAAAACCTCCAGCATCCGTTTGATCCCTTCCCGGCAAGGATTGCACTGACCGCAGGATTCCTCCTTCAGAAAATCCAGGAAATATCGGGCCACATCCACCATGCAGGTATCCTGATCCATGACGATCATGCCGCCGGAACCCATGATGGAACCCACCTTGCCCAATTCGTTGTAATCGACCCCCAGGTCCAGAAACTCCTCCGGTATGCACCCCCCCGAAGGTCCGCCGGTCTGAACCGCCTTAAAGGCTTTCTTTTTGGGGATCCCGCCCCCCATGTCATAAATGATGCTTTTTAGGCTGGTACCCATGGGCACTTCCACCAGACCCGTATTTTTGATTTTGCCCACCAGGCTGAACACCTTGGTTCCCTTGCTGTGGTCCGTTCCCAGCTGGGAAAACCATTCGGACCCTTTCAGCAAAATGGCCGGGACATTGGCATAGGTCTCCACATTGTTCAGGTTGGAGGGGTTGTCCCGGAACCCTTTTTCCACCGTGTGGATGTATTTGGCCCGTGGACGTCCCACCTCCCCTTCAAGGGAGGCCATGAGCGCCGTTGATTCCCCACAGACAAAGGCGCCGGCGCCGGTTGAGATCTTCATTTCAAAGGAAAAATCAGACCCCGCGATGCGTTGGCCCAAAAGACCGTAATCCGTGGCCTGTCGGATGGCGGTGACCAGCCGTTTCACGGCCAGGGGATATTCGTTGCGCACATAGAGGAACCCCTGCTTCGCGCCAATGGCCAGCCCCGCGATGAGCATTCCTTCGATAATGGAATGGGGATCGCCTTCCAGGATACTGCGGTCCATATACGCCCCGGGATCTCCTTCGTCGGCGTTGCAGATGATGAAGCGCTCTCCCTCGTGAGCCGCGCAACTCTCCCATTTGACACCCGTTGGAAACCCGCCACCCCCGCGCCCCCGCAACCCCGAATCCTTGATGGCAGCGATGATGCCATCCGGTTGACCGGTTTCAAGAGCGATCAGAAACGCCTTGTAACCGCCCCTGGCCATGTATTCTTCAATTTTTTCGGGATCGATATAGCCGCAATTGCGTAAAGCGATCTTGATCTGCTGACCATAAAAAGGGATATCCTCCAGGATGGGGATATCCGGAATGGGTTCAAGTCCCTCAAGGGGATTGGGGAAGTCTTCTTCCAGCAGGGACCGGGGGTCGCGCATCTGCCCCAAGACCTGTTTTTTGTCAAATTGGCCCGCCATATACCCATGGATAATATCCGTAATTTTGTCTTCGGTGGCATTCTTATAAACGACCCGTGGGCCATTTTTTTGGTAGATTTCCACCAGGGGCTCCATCTCACAAAACCCCAGGCATCCGGTTTTTCGAATTTGAAACGTCTTGTTTTCACCGAATTCGGCCACGGCCCGCTCAAAGGTTTTGCCGGCGCCGGCCGCAATGCCGCAAGACGCCATTTGCGTGTTAACGGTGACCCTTTCAGGAAAATAAAGGGTATTCCTTTGTTCCCGGCCGATTTCGTCGATATCCGATATTTTCTGAATCTTCATATTAACCGCCCTGTTCTATAGAGCTTCACTTCAATAATTTCAAAATTCCCACGAACAACACACCCTGAATGTCTAACGTGGCAATCCACAATCCGCAATCCGCAATCCTACCCACCGGATTCCCCGTAATGATCCAGAATTTGCGTCAAGTCCTCTGAGGCGATTCGGCCATACACGTCTTCGTTTATTTTCACCACCGGCCCCAGACTGCAACAACCGATGCACCGCACCGATTCCAGGGTGAACTGACCATCATCGGTGGTTTTTCCGTTTTCCACGTGCAAGGTGTCTTCAATCCGTTCCAGCACCCTGCCCGCCCCCCGCACATGGCAGGCGGTGCCCAGGCAGATGCTGATGATGTTTTTCCCTCGGGGTTCCAGGCTGAAGGTACTGTAAAAGGTGGCCACCCCGTAAATACGGCTCAGGGGGATTTCAATTTTTTCGGAAAGGTAGGCCAGGGCCGGTCGGGGAAGATAGTTATATTCCGCCTGAATGGCCTGAAGGATCATGATCAGGTTTTCCTTGTCGTTGTTGAACCGCTCTTCCACCAGCTGGTCCAGCGCCAAATAATCGATGGCGGGGGCAGAATCATTTATAAGGTTCGTCTCATTCATTTTGGGAAAGACTCCATAAAGCGGCAAGCCGCAGTTTTAGGTTCACTCCCTCGTTCCCACGATCCGCGTGGGAACGTACTGTGGACGCTCAGCGTCCATTCGCACAGTTCCCATACAGAGCATGGGAACGAGAGAAAAATGATTTGCTATGCCTGCCCGGGAAGGACCGCCTGATGGGTGACCGGACAAGCCTCGACGCAACTGCCGCACCCGGTGCAGCGGTTCATGATAATGCTTCGCGCGCGCTTCTTGACTTTTACTTTAAAATTCCCCGCAGACCCTTCCACCGATTCCAGATCCGCATAGGTGATGAGTTCAATATTCAAGTGCCGGCCGACCTCGACCAGTTTGGGAGAGATGATTCACATGGCGCAGTCGTTGGTGGGAAAGGTTTTGTCCAGCTGGGCCATGGCACCCCCGATGGAGGGGCTCTTTTCTAAAAGGTACACGTAATAGCCTGAATTCGCGAGATCCAGGGCCGATTGCATACCCGAAATGCCACCGCCCACGACCAGCACGGAACCCTTTACTTTTTCAGTCATTGATGATCTCCTTCTTCCTTTCGGGAAGACCCGATTTCCGTTAAAACAGGCTTTTCACAAAAGAGCCTACTCTCGAAAGTAGCTATACTTTGTAACTATGTTCCAAATTCTTTGCAAGCTAAAAAAACCTCTCCACGTTCAGAAGCTGCAGGATAGGCCGGAGACGCTTGACTCGGCATGACTCATCCGCTATCCCTTGTCGGGTTGCTCCCCAGAATTGCCCGACTCCGTTTCACCGGAATCTTAAAATTTCATTTTTTCCACCTGGGGATTGCATTTCATTTTCGTTCTCCTGTTAAAAAACTCGTAATATTATTGCGTAAAAATAGTATTATGGTGTAGTATAATTCGTATTATTGTAATGTTTTTTTCGTAAAATGCCATTTGGGGAATCATGTACACACGCCATAGCAAAAGATTACTAAAAGAATTACTGTCTGAATTTCGGATACTGTACTTAACAGGCCCCAGGCAGGCCGGGAAAACCACATTAGCTCGTGAAATTGCCAAAGATCAGGGGATGCGCTATGTCTCTTTTGATGAACCGTCTGCGCTTGCTTCAGCCCTTAATGACCCCCATGGTTTTATTGATACTTTTTCCGAACAATCAGTGGTTTTGGATGAATTTCAATATGCTCCGGAATTGATTAAAGCCATTAAATTGGCCTCGGATCAGTTACAACCCCATGAGCGGGGGCGTTTTTTTCTCACGGGATCTGCTGATATTTTCAGTTCCGCCAAAACACAGGAAGCGCTTCCCGGCCACATGGCAAGAGTTGAACTTTATCCTTTATCTATCACGGAAAAGGTTGGTGGTGATTTTAATCTGATCGACTTTTTGCTTGA
>JAFCZI010000121.1 GCA_019314425.1 Deltaproteobacteria bacterium
ACATGTCGCCCTCCATGCGAGGGCGTGGATTGAAACATCCGTAAATCCTTTACTTTGAACAAGGATTTCCAGTCGCCCTCCATGCGAGGGCGTGGATCGGAAATGGGGTCAAGTCGGCTGTTGACTGTTTATATAAAACCTAAAACCTGCAAGCGTCTTTTTTGCCGAAGGCACAAGGCATCAAGCGCGCAGCCGTATTATGATACTGCAAGTGCTTGATAACGCCGTAGATTCGGCAAAAGAGGCGCTCCCGAAGGGTTCAATTTTTTCGAAGTAAAGAGCCAAAATCCTATGATATTTCAGGCCGCATTTCGGTGTTGTTTTACCCTCTTTTCTTTTTAATCAACCGACTGAAATAATTGCTGTTATGTCTCTCTTCGAAAAAGTTGAATGCAGGTTTTAGGTAAAAATGAACTTCCAACGTCGAACATCGAATAATGATGTCGCGTTGCTCCCCAACATAAGGGCCTCTACGAGCAACATGCCGGAATTACGGACCGGGTCACACTATACCTTGCGCAGTCGCCTGGAAATGCCGGCAGACAGCTTCTCAATATCGCTCACAGGAACGGCAAATGCTTTGAATACGTCTGGCCATGTGGCGACTACCGCGGCAACCTCATTAACAACGAGTGCCGCCTTTGGCACCCCGAGGCGCTTTCCAAATTCAGCCAGATGTGACTTCCCCGGAAAATAGTAGTCATAGTCAAAATGAAGAACGTGTTCATGCCGGTTTTCGGTGTCGGGCAGGAGGTCAAAAGCGGGTGACAAAACATATCCACCGCCACCCCCGAGCATGATGAAGTTTTTTAAATGATCATCTGTGTTTCCGATCAATCCGTTGAAAACCATTTGACGATACAACGCTGTGACGTCCGTTTCCGGCCGGGAGCCATATTTTCGTATGATGCCATAAAGATCGCGATAACCCAGGTGATAATACCCTTCGGCCGGATCAATCCTGAGAAGGGTTTGAAAACTGATCATGTGACAACGGCCACCTTCAGCGGTGACATCAAAGCGTTTTACCAGCAACACCTTGCGACCCGAAACGTCCATAACCCGGGTCTTTGGTGTCTCCATCCCGGCCTTTGCCGCAAGACTCATAGTGGCTGCCTCTATGGGCACGATATCCAGTCTGTCTTGGAGACTGGGAAACTTTGCAATCCATTGAACCCCGGCTTCGTCCTGAACCAGGGCCTTTGGACGGCCGCCACCGGGAGATGAACCGGCTTTAAGCAGCAAACGGATTTGATCATCGTTAATGTTGAGCCCTTTTTCAAACCTCCGGGCTTCATCAAGCAGGTTTTCAAGCTCAATAACCGAAACGGAATGGTCTTGTTCGAACCCAAATTCTTCATGGAAAAAGGAAAGCGCGCCGAGACCGTCGCCTGCCAGCGCTTTCAAAAGCCCGGGAAGGTTCTGCATTGATCTCGGCAGCCGGGCCTTTCTGGCCAGAAGACGTCTTCCCCATACATCCGGAAGCGAGTCTTCAAAAACAAGGAAAATGCCTGAATGCCGGTCGGTCTCGAAATCCCTGGATAAGAGAGGCAGTTCAACCGGGTCAAGGGAAAATGTCATGGGATGATCCGGATATCCAGCGTCATAGCGGAAAGCGCCCCGCCTGCGGCCTCGATCATCAGGATCAGAAAACACCATTTGGCCGCATTGGGTCCGGGAGCCGTCTTGAAATGTTATCCAGACATTCAGCCGGTTCATATTTGGTTCCTCTTTCCGGATGCCCGCCGGCGCATTTTTACAGTTTTTTCCTTGTCGAACTGATCAAACAGAGATTCCTGCTTTTTTAGTACGCTCTTAAGGTCCCCTAGATGATCTAAAATCCAGAGCGCTTCAACCCACAGCCCGATTCTCACGGCAGGGTCTCCCTTTTCCATGTTCCTGAGCGTGGGGATGGAAATCCCCAAACGGGCGGCAAAGCGAGCCTGAGATTCGTTTCGATCCAGCCTGGCGCTTTTAAGCCGTGCGCCGAGATTGTTGAGGACCAAATCTGATTCTTCTGAAAGCATACTTTGCTTTATAGTATGTTCTTCATCGTAATGCAAAGAATTTTTTCTGTTAATTGGCGAAATTCCGGGGACACAATGCTAAGGCGGGCTATGCCCGAAACCCAAATGGTCTCACGCAATGTTTTTCCTGTTGCAGTGTTATGTCAGTTATGACATATTGGCCGAGATCGTAAGTTGAAACAAGGCATATCAGGATTTCACAAAAAAACGGACATCGATGGAAGCGTTTTTCAAACTCAAAATTCCCACGGAAGTTTTTCACATCATCAACGGGTTTTCCCCGGTCGGCGAAGAGACCGTTTCCCTGGAAGATACCTTTGGCCGTGTGCTGAGTGTGGATTTGACGGCCCCCGAGGATCTGCCTGACTTTTTCAAGTCCACCATGGACGGCTATGCGGTCCAATCCAAAAACACCTTCGGCGCTACGGAAAGTCTGCCCGCCCTGCTGGAAATAACCGGCGAAGTCTCCATGGGTGAAGCTGAAAACATCATTGTTGAAAGTGGACAGGCCGTAAAGATTCCCACCGGCGGGATGCTGCCGGCAGGCGCCGACGGGGTGGTGATGGTTGAATACTGCTCCCTTCTGGACGAAAAGACCCTTGAAGTCAGCCGCGCCATATCCCCCCTGGAGAACACCATCCAACCCGGGGACGATTTCAAAAAGGGCGCGGTGATTCTCCCTGCGGGAAAACGCCTCAGGCCCCAGGACCTGGGGGTCCTGGCGGGTCTCGGGTTTTTGGAAGTCCCGGTTTTTCGCAAACCCAAAGTGGCCATTTTGTCCACCGGCGATGAAATGGTGCCGGTTTCCCAAAACCCCACGCCCGGGGAGGTTCGGGACATCAACCGATACACCCTGGGCGCCCTGTGCCGAAATATGGGCGCGGTCCCGGTCTATATGGGCATCTGTTCCGACCATTTTGAACCCCTTAAGGAAATGGTGGAAAAAGCCGTTTCATCGGCAGATATTGTGTGGATATCCGGTGGCAGTTCTGTGGGAACCCGGGATTTTACCCTCAAGGTCTTTGAAACCCTTCCCGATTTTGAGCTCCTGGTCCACGGTATATCCATCAGCCCGGGTAAACCGACCATTATCGGACGTACCGGGGCCAAACCTGTAATCGGTCTGCCCGGGCATCCCGCCTCGGCCCTGGTGGTGGCCGAGATTTTCATGACAAGGATGTTGAGAACCCTTTCCGGTAACATGGATGCCCGCCACGATGTTCATACCGTCAAACAGGCCATTCTCAAACGCAACATCCCTTCATCCGGCGGGCGGGAGGATTATGTTCGCGTCAGACTGGAAAAAGACGGGGAACATTTAAAAGTTGTCCCCATATTCGGAAAATCCGGATTGATTTCCACATTGGTGGAAGCGGACGGACTGATCAGGATTGATATGAATACGGAAGGCCTTTACGAAGGCGACGAAGTAGACGTAATGCTTTTTTCGCATGTATAATAAAGAGGTAATCGTTCACAGGGTGCAGAAAATCAGCATGTTTTAGCCAATTCTTTTTAAATATTGTTGTTCAATCCTACGGCTCTTTTGCATGCCTCTGAATTTTCGAGTCACATTCTGCCCCCTGACAACTGTCCCCTGCCCCCTGTGAACGGTTACTAAAAGAGGTGCCCAATGAAAAGACAAGTATACCTTTCCATGAAGTCTCTTGAAGAGGCCAAAAGCCTCTTCTTTTCCCGGTTCGGTCCGGATCATAAGACCGGCATCAGCAGTGTCAAGGCTGAGGAGAGCGATGGCCGCATCACGGCGGAACCCGTTTTTGCCAGGCGGTCAGCCCCCTCTTACCATGCCTCGGCCATGGACGGCATTGCCGTCAAAGCGGAACAGACCTACGGTGCCACCGAACGCCTTCCCATGACCCTGGCACTGGAAACGGACGCCGTCTGGGTCAACACCGGGCAGCCCCTTTCCAAGTCCTTCAACGCGGTAATCATGATCGAAGACGTGCATATGATTGATGACGGGCATGTTGAAATTCGATCTTCCGCCTATCCGTGGCAGCATGTGCGCAAGGTGGGGGAAGACATTGTAGCCACCCAGTTGCTCTTTCCGCAGAACCATTCCATCAGAGCCTACGATATCGGGGCCCTCATCAGCGGCGGGGTTTTTTCCGTCAACGTGCGCAAACGGCCCCGTGTGGCCATTATTCCCACCGGGTCGGAACTCATCCGCCATGAAGATATTTCACCAGGCGAAACGCTGGATGAAGGCCGGATCGTGGAATACAATGCGCGGGTTCTTGCCGGGCTGGTCAGGGAATCCGGCGGCATACCGGTGGTCCACGATATTGTTTCGGATTCGGAAAAAGAGATCAAAGGGGTATTGCATAAATATGTTGACTCCGAAGCGGACGTAATCATCATCAATGCCGGATCATCGGCCGGTAGCAAGGATTTTACGGTTCACGCCATCGGGGAAATGGGTGAAGTCCTGGTCCACGGCGTTGCCATGATGCCCGGGAAACCAACCATTCTGGGCATTGTGAAGGGCAAACCGGTGATCGGCAATCCCGGTTATGCGGTTTCTGCGGCGCTCTCCTTTGAACAGTTCGTAAAACCAATCCTTTACGCCCTTCAGGGCGTTTCGCCACCCCCGAAGCCCACCGTCGAAGTCCAGCCCACAAGGGACATTCCCTCCAAAGTGGGAACGGAAGAATTCCTTCGGGTCAACATCGGCATGGTGGGTGAGCGGTATGTGGCAACCCCACTGGCCCGGGCGGCAGGGTCCATCACCACCCTGACCCGGGCGGAAGGGATTATCCGTATCCCCGCTCTTTCGGAAGGCATCAGCCAGGGCCAAAAGGTCATCGCGGAGCTACTGGTGAATGAGGAAGATCTCAAAAATACGGTGGTGATCATCGGCAGCCATGACATGGCCATTGACGTACTAGGCGACGAAGTGAGACGAAACAGGGGGGGTGTTCGCATTTCCTCGGGGAATGTGGGCAGCCTCGGGGGCCTTCTTGCCATCCGCAAAGGGACCTGCCACATGGCCGGTTCTCACCTGCTGGATACGGAAACCGGGGAATACAATATCTCTTATATCAAGCGCTACATCCCCAACATGGATGTAACGGTGTTCCACCTGGTGTTGAGGGACCAGGGTCTTATCGTCAACAGGGGAAATCCAAAGCATATCAAGGGTATTCAGGACCTGTCCCAGGATGACGTGGTGTTTGTCAATCGTCAGGCGGGCTCCGGAACCCGGGTTCTTTTCGACTATAAACTCAACCAGGCCGGTCTTTCTTCGGATGCGGTCAAAGGGTATGACCACGAGGAATTCACCCACATGGCGGTGGCGGTGGACATCCTGAGCGGGGCCGCCGATTGCGGTATGGGAATCCACGCGGCCGCCAAGGCGCTGGATCTTGATTTTGTGCCCATCGAACAGGAGCAATATGATCTGATTGTGCCGACCCGGATGCTGGATCAGCCGAATATTCAAGCTACGCTGAATGCCATGCGGTCCGACAATTTCAGAAAACGTGTCGTGGCACTGGGCGGTTACGATCCGTCGAGGAGCGGCGAACGGTTTGCGGAGGTAAAAAGTGGATAAGAAGGTATCGCTGAGAATTAAAAGCAGGCATTGGGTGGTTGATGACCAGGACCGTATCATCATGGGCGAAGGGCGGAAGGAAATTCTGGAAACCATCGAAAAAACCGGCTCCATCAACAAAACCTCAAAGCTGATGAAAATGAGCTACAAAGGGGTCTGGAGTAAAATCAAGGTCACGGAGCAATACCTGGGTAAAAACATCATACACGCGGACCGGAGAGACGGCAGCCGGCTAACGTCTGAGGGCAAGGCACTGCTGGAAAAATACCGTATCTTAAAGGCACGCTGTTTAGAGGAAGATAACCGTTGTTTCAGCGATGTTTTCGGGCGCTAGAGGCCGGTTATACGGAGGAAAACCAATTTGAATGAAATGAACCTTACCCCCATTATTTCCATTGTGGGCTATTCGGGGGCTGGAAAAACAACTTTAATGGAAAAACTGATCGGCGAGCTGACCCGCCGCGGTTACCGGGTCGGGAGCATCAAGCATGATGTGCACGGGTTTGAAATGGACAAGCCGGGGAAGGACAGCTGGCGCCACAAGCAGGCGGGGGCCTGCACAACGGTTATTTCATCCCCTTATCAGATCGGTATGGTGATGGATGTTGACCGCGATCACAGTCCCGATGAACTGAGAAAATTTTTTAATAATGTGAATGTCATCCTGACCGAAGGGTACAAACGGCAGAATCGGCCGAAAGTGGAGATTTTCAGATCTGAAATCCATGATGAACCCCTCTGTCGCAGTGATGACAATATCGTGGCCGTCATGAGTGATATTTCGGTTGAATTGAAGGTGCGTCGATTCGCTCTGGGGGATGTGGTTGGCCTGGTTGATTTTCTGGTAGAAAAATTCAAATTGACCTGTGGCGTTCCGCAATCCGAAATCCGCATTTATAAAGTTTCTTCTTGAAACCTTACCGCAAGCACTATAAAAGTAGAGCATGTTGAACTCCGGGCTGACCTTAGGGTCTCTCCCCCAATTATCGGATCATGAGGAAAACAAATGACGAGTATTCCCATAGCCGCTCTCATCCCCGCAGGCTTCAGCTTTTCCAGCGCCTTAAACGGCGATATCGTTCAGATGATTCTGCATGCGGGGGCCATGGTCAAATTTGTGATGTTGATCCTTTTGCTGTTTTCAGTCGGCACATGGGCCATCATTTTGCTGAAATCCAGATTGCTCCGAAAAGCCAGAGATGAAACCGAAGACTTTCTGGAGCTTTTCTATGGGGCAAGGGACATCAAGAAAATTTACCGATCGAGCCAGTCTTTGCAATACAGCCCGGTAGCGCGTCTTTTTCGTGCCGGTTATGCCGAATTTATCCGCTTCAGGAAAATACAGGGCAACGATCCGGACGCTGCATCGGAAAACGGCGCTGCCAGCCAATCGGACTATCCGTTGCGGAGTCAGCAGACCCTGATGGACAACCTGGAAAGGGCGCTCCGGAAAGCGGGGATTAATCAGAATAAGCGGTTGGAGAAGGCCTTGGGTTTTCTGGCCACCACCGGAAACACAGCCCCCTTCATTGGCCTCTTTGGAACCGTCTGGGGCATCATGGAATCCTTTCACAGCATTGGCCTGAAAGGGTCTGCGAATCTGGCCGTGGTGGCCCCCG
>JAFCZI010000122.1 GCA_019314425.1 Deltaproteobacteria bacterium
GTCACCCAGAAAGCCAGTTTTAAATCCAGAAAAAGCGCGAGCAAAATGCTGACCAGGATCAAACCAAAACCCATATTCTTTATCAACAGCGACATACGGCTTTTAAGCATGATCGAGCGGTCCTTGTAAACATCGATGCCGATGCCCTCGGGAAGCGTGGGTCTGATCCGGTCCGCGAATTGTTTAATGGTTTCCGCCACGGTGAGTGCGTTCTGGTCGGCCACGCGAAACACTTCAATCAATGCAGTGGGCTTTCCCTGAAACCGGGCCGCCAGATCCACATCTTGAAAGCCGTCGCTCAAAACGGCGATCTGCCCCAGGGTTACCTTGGTGCCGTCAGGACTGGTCAGGATGGGCACATCCCGATATTCATCGGCATAATACCGCCGCCCCTTGGTACGGATCAGAATCTCCCCACCGGTTGTTTTCACTCGACCCGCCGGGAGATCCAGGCTCCCTTTTCGGACGGCATCCGCTACCCTGCCCAGGGTCAAGCCATACCGTCGAAGGGTTTCCTCGGAGATTTCAATATGGATTTCACCGGTCTTGATACCGGAGAGATCGGCCTGGGTAATACCCGGCAGGTTGATAATTTCGTCCTTGATGGTCTCCGCCAGATTCTTAATGGTGGTCTCAGAGGCGTCCCCGTAAACCGCCAGGCTGATGACCCGGTTCCGACGGGTCACTTCCCGAACAATGGGCCGCTCCGCCTCGTTGGGAAAGGTGGTGATGCTGTCCACCTCACTTTTCACTTCATCCAACAGCTTTTTGAGAGGCCAGTCCTTCATGACCTCAATGGTGACGGTCCCCAAACCTTCCCGGGAAGTGGAATCAATCCGCTTGATGCCGGACAAACCCGCCACCCGTTCCTCGATGCGCCGAACGATGGCTTCTTCAACTTCGGAGGGAGAGGCACCGGGATACGGGGTGGTCACCGTAATCATATCCAGGGAAAACTCGGGAAAAACCTCCACCTTCATGGTTAAGCCAGTGACAGCACCCGCCAGCAAGAGAAACAGCATGAGCAGATTGGCGGCGACGTGGTTTTTCGCAAACCAGGCAATCATCCCTTTCATCCCTGCTTTTCCTCCTTTTGCGGCACGGGGCGAATGGTCATACCGTCGGTAACTGTTTTGAGAGGGGATATGACGATCTGATCCCCGCTTTTGAGCCCATTCCGGATCTGTACCTGTTCACCATCGATTCTTGCCACCCGGACCTTCCGATAATGGAGCCGATCATCCGAGTCCACCACCCATACGATATCCCCCTGGCGAAGGGCGCTGCGGGGAATAACCGCCAGGTCAGGTATTTGACGTCCCTTGATTTCCACCTTGACAAAAAGCCCCACCGCCAGGGGCGGCCTGGCAGCATAGGGTTTGTTCACACGGACCACCACCCGGACCATTCGGGTCCGTTCATCCATCTTTCCCTCGGCACGGACCACACGCCCCTTCCAGGCACAATCCCTTCCCGCAAAGCGGACCCGAACCGTTGCCACAGCCCCTGGTCCATCTCCCGGTGTAAAACCGGGAACGTGAAACCAGAACAGGCTCCCATCTTCCAGCGGCACCACAACTTCCGCCACATCGGTAGAAAAAAGGGTCGCCAACTCTTCACCGACCCTCACATACTGCCCCAAGCCCACATCTTCCACTTCCACCCGGCCATTAAAAGGAGCCTTGATCTCTGTCCGCTCCAGGGCCAGCAGCGCGTTTCTCAAACCGGCCTGAGCGGCCGCCAGCTTGGCCTTTGCCGCCGCCAGTTGGGGTTGTTTGAGCACCAGCGCCGACGGTTCCCTGGCCTTTTCCCCGGCATCATCGAGATAAAGCTGGCGCCATTCTTCCTTTGCCGCTTCGGTCTCTTCCTCCGCCAGACGAAAAAAACTCTGAGCACTTTTCACTTTGGATTCCTGCAGGGTTGCCGCCAACCGATAATCTTCGGGCTCAATACGCAGCAGGGTCGCCCCTTTCTTAAAGGCGCCCCCGTTAATCATGGCCGGAGAGAGAAAAACCACTTTGCCGCTCACCTGGGGCGCCAGGTCAATCTCTTTGACAGGTCTGACCGTCCCTTCCCCTCGAATGGTCATGGCTTTTGAAGCGGTTTGGACCACCAGGGTTCGAGCCATGGGCAACGGCGGCGTCATTTTCCGCTTCTTCACCTGGGACTTGCTTTCAGTGAGTTTTATCATTCCGAAAGCGCCCAAGGCGATCAGGATGATTGTAAAAAGGACCTGGATAACTCTTTTTTTTGTTTTGGTCATGATATTTTTGGGCGGACATACAGGTCCGCCCCTACCTCACCGATGCCCCCATCACCAGATCGTATAAGACGCCACCCCTTCCGTTTCGTTCCCTTGGACCGGGGGCAACACCGCCCAACCGCCCCCCAGTGCCCGATGCAGGGTAACGCGATTTGCCAGAATGGTCAACTCCACCAACAGCAATTGATCCTCCGACTGAAATCGCGTCTGTTGGGCATTTAATACCGTCAGATAATCCACCAGACCACGCATATATCGAGATTCCGCCACCCGTTGGGTGGCCCGGGCTTCCACCACAAAGCTCAAAACATCTTCGCGACGCTCCATCTGCTTTTTTCGGGTCAGCAGCGCATTTTCCACCTCTCTGAAAGCGTCCAGAACCGATTTTCGGTATGCGGCTATCCCTTGGGTGTATCGTGCTTCGGCGGCCCGTTGATTCGCCTTTAATCGGCCGGCATCGAAAAGCGGCTGCGCCAGTGCTGCAGCCAGCCCCCACACGGCCCCCGGCTGAAAAAGGTTAAACAATTCTTCGCTGGAATAGCCGTAACTGCCCGTCAGGCTGATGCTGGGAAAGCGGCTGGCCTTGGCCACGCCAATCTGCGCATTCAAGGACTTCAACCGGGCTTCCGCAGCCCTTATATCCGGTCTGCGCAACAGGAGTTCACTGGGAAGGCCGGGCGGTACGGGTCTGAGCTTCTTATAGTAGTCCTCCGGTTGGGGATGAGGCTTGCGGGTTTTGGGATATTCCCCCATAATCACCGAAAGCACCTGTTGTGCAGCACCCAGTTCTTGCCTGAGCTGCGGCAGGTTGCCCTTCGCCTGGTTCAGGGTTCGCCGGGCCTGCCTGAGATCCAGGATGCTCGTCAACCCCCGGTTGTAACGCCGCTCCACAAATGTAACGCTTGCTCGGTAATTTTTCAGACTTTGGAGGGTGATCTGAATCCTTCTTTCAATGGATTGGATTTGCAGATAAAGGTTGACCGCCTCAGCCACCAGGCTCTGGGACAGAGTCAAGCGATTTTCTTCCTCCTGCAATAGTAGTGCGCGGGAGAATTCCTCAGCACGGGCATACTTTCCCCACAGGTCCATCTCAAAGGATGCCGGCAACGAAAGTCCGTATTGGTTCATGGTTCCGCCGACGGGAACTCCCGGACCGAGAATGGATTCCGGTTCATGCTGTCGTTGGGCACCACCCTTCAACCCCACGGAAGGAAAGCGATCCGCCCGGGTCCGGATCACCTGGTATTGCAGTTCGAGGATACGTGCTGCCGCCTGCTGAAGATTCGGATTGTTCTTAAGGACCTTTTCCACCAGGCCATTGATTTCCGGGTCGCCAAAAACCTCCCACCACCGGTCTTTCGGAACAACAAGTGTCGCCTTTTCGGGCCGGTACTGAAACGTCTCCGGCGGGTCCATCTGAAGCGCGGGTTTCTTGAAATCCGGGCCCATTTTCATGCACCCAACCGTCCATAAACAGACGACCGGCGACACCCAGCACAGCACCCTGAACGACCTCATTCCGTACCCCCTAAAAAATGGCGCCCGCCGCCATCAAGGCTTCAATTTCCGATTCCGCAGGCTGCATGCAATTCGGGCCTGCTCGTTAACAGAAGGGGCTATACCAGTCCAAAACTGATTCGATATACCCAATTTAAAAAAAACATGACGCCGATCATCCACCATGTATAAACCGATTTACAAAGCGGGTAAAGCCCCGATTTCATTTTAACCCCCAACAGAAGCGCGGTAGAATGCCAGGCGAAAAAGATGATCATCAAACCATAAACCCCCAATGACAGGGGGCAATTGCGCACCGCAAAATACCACTCACCCGATGAAAGGGCCCAGAAGGAACGGGTGAATCCACAAAACGGACATGGAAAACCGGTCACATTCAGAAAAGTGCACTTCATGAGTGGAAGGGAATGGTAAGAAACCAAAGTTGGCAAAAGCAATCCAAAACCGGTCAGCAAAGCGATGGGCAGATGCGCCACCACCACATCCCAGTAGGAATCGGGCCGGGTCCATTTCGTGTTGCCGATTACATGATGCATATGGAAATAAAATTTCATTTCCCGTACTTTTCTCGGATCTTGGAGAAAACCTCCTCGCCGGGGACGCGCCTAACCTCACCGGTTTCGATTTTGGACATGCGGCGCTCCGCCTCTTCTGCCCAAAGGCGATCGATATCCTCATCTATTGGAAAATTGAGGCTTGTTATGAGCTTCTCCACCAAGTTCAGATTACAACGCCATCTATAGATAAATTCGTTACTTTTTACGGGACCATCACAGTTGAGTTCGTTGGAAGTCACGAATCTATCAGGAATCCAGAGGTTCGACGGCGTTATCGTCAAAAATCTCCCGGTATGCCACCATCAGGATGCAAATCTGAATGGGCAGCGTAAAAACAATACCGATACCGCAGGCGACTGCACCGATGCTGCCAATCAGGTTCGAAACAATGGAAAAGCCCAGGAAAGGCCAGAAATTCCGTTTCACCATATTGAAGCTCGCAACGGAGGCAGGCCAGAACTCCATTTTTTTATCCACGATGAGAAACATGCCGAACATCAGCAGGGAATGCGCCACAAAGACAACGAAAAGGGAGCCCAATTGACCGATACAGGGAACGCGGTCCAGGATAAGGCTCACCACAAAGATAGCAACACCCCAGACGATAAAAAAAAGAAAACTGTTTAGAAAAAAATCAAACCCCTTCAACAGGGTTCCGACCTCAGACCTGGGTTCTTTTCGGTCACCCAATTGCAATACGATGAGAATAATACCTGCCGCCATGGGACCGGCAAGAATCCCAACGGTTATGCCACTGACAACCACAGCAATCAGGGAGGCCAAAACAAGAACTCCAAAATTTTCCTTGTAGAGGGCGAACCCCCGCTCGATCCACTCGCCAAATTTAACGTCGACCTTGTCCATTTTCCTCCCCCCTGCAAAAGCTTTTGAATTTACGCGATCGCGGCCCGCTTACCAGGACGCTTCACGGATTTCCGTTCAAAGAAACAAGGTGTTTTGTTTCCATATGCAAAACGGATGATCTCGTTTACCCGGAATGTATCCAACTATTTCATGGGATGGTAGATATGAGGTACTACTGAAGAAGATAATCATCCTCACGGAAAACCGACAGACAGGCATCCACCACCCTTTCATCATAGAATCTTCCGCGGCCGGACATGATTTCTTCCAAGGCTTTTTCAACACCCAGCGCCGGACGATAAGGCCGGTGGGAAGACATGCTTTCCACCACATCGGCAACCGCTACGATTCTGCTCTCCATCAGAATTTCGTCGCCTTTAAGCCCATTTGGATAGCCTGAACCATCCAAGCGTTCGTGATGCTGAAGTTCAATCTCAGCCACGGGCCATGGGAAGTCAATGGTTTTCAATATCTCATAGCCCACCTGGGGATGAGATTTCACCAGCTCAAATTCGGTTTCCCTGATTTTACCCGGTTTATTCAGAATTTCCGAAGGCACATAGATCTTCCCCAGATCATGAATCGAACCCGCCATTCGGACACCTTCCACCTGATCCTGGGAAAGGCCCATTTTCTGCGCGATGGCCCTCGACAAATCGGCAACCCGACGCTGGTGTCCCGCCGTATAAGGATCCCTGGCTTCCGCCGTCAAGGCCAGGGCCTGGATGGTAGCCTCCAGGGTTTTTCGCAGTTGGACCAGAGACTTTTTCAGCGCTTCTTCATTTTCCCCCAATTGTCGCGTTCTATGCCGGACCCTTTTTTCCAGGTCCCGGTTCAGCTCCATCAGTTCCCGGTTCTGGTCCTCCGTCAACCGTGTCAACACACGGTGTTCATTGACGAGGCGTACTGATCGACGGCGTCCTTCACAATCCGTCTCAGCTCGCGGATTTTCCATGGTTTGCTGACAAAACGAAAAACGCTGCCTTGATTGATGGCCTTGATGACCGTATCCGGATCCACATACCCGGTCATTAGAATGCGCACGGTATCCGGCCATCTCTCACGCACTTTCCCAAGAAATATCGTGCCATCCATTTCCGGCATCATCTGGTCCGACACCACCACACAAAACGGGTGTTGTTCCATGGCCATGATCGCTTTTGAAGGCGTATCGAAAGTAAAAATCTCATAGGGTTCACTCTCAAAAATCCGACTCAAGGTCCTCAGAACGAGCGCTTCGTCATCTACAAAAGCAATTCGGTCAACCACGTTTTTTCTCTCTGACATCAGCTTTCCCACCACAGTTACGATTGAACCTCGGAGTACGCTTATTAACCAGAGACATACTGAGCTTCAATACCAGAAAAGTCAAGGTTGATGGTCCAAAAGCACCATTTCAAGCACCCTGAAAATCTATTTTTCGATCCTCAATAAGCGGGCTTCCCAGGATATAGGCCCGTTCCATAAGGTTTTCAAGTTCCCGGATATTCCCCGGCCATGGATAAGTTTTTAACCCTTCCATGACCTTTTCACCAATGGAAAAGATGCCCTTCTGACCTTTTGTTTCCAGCCTTTTTAGAAAAAGCATGGCAAGCTGGGGAATATCCTCCACCCGCGCACTAAGTGCTCGATGGGAAACACATTCAACCGATAATAAAGATCTTTTCTGAACTCGCCTTTCCAGCACATTTCGTCCAGCACCGCATTGGTGGCTGAAATCACGCGAACATCCACATGAACGGTTTCTTCCCCACCCACATTTTGAAACGTTCCATTTTCATGGGTTTCTCCAAAGTTCCGGGGCAAAAAGACAGCATCCGCATGGAAGGGCGGTTGCCTCGGGACCATTAGTACACCCTGATTTTCCGTCGCCCCGAAACCTGCCTACCGGTTTTGCAACGGGAAGACCCGAATTCTCCGTATAATCAATATGCTGAAAAACTTAAAACGAAAGGGATGCCCATTGTAGCCTAAACAACCAAACTATAGCAAAAGGGATTATTGAAGTCAATA
>JAFCZI010000421.1 GCA_019314425.1 Deltaproteobacteria bacterium
TAATAATGTTGGGCTTGACCCAACCTGCTGTATTACCAGCAGTTTTCTATTCCGGCATGCATTACCAGTAATGGTTTTGTGTGAAGCCCGGATGACAATGAAGCCCTTGGCTTTGTGCCAGGAGAAAGAATCGAGAGAGGACTTCAACTCTGGAAGCATCAATCCAGATGGGAGCTAGGAACGATGGTATGCGTAACATATGTGAACTGTTAATAAACGTCGTTATTTTTGACAGGCCAAAGATGCTGGCAGGCCTGGGCCAAAATGGCAAGAGGTATGGTTGGGGTGTTCCGTTGTCGCTCCACGTAATCAAAGATCCCTCCGGCGGATAGACAGATGCTAACCCATTGTGTGTTAAAAGAGGAACTTGGTAAGCCCATATTTCCCCTTCGAAAGAAGGACAGCTGATCACAAGATTGGCCTATGGAAATGCGGGTAGAGGATCGCTGGAGAAAGCGAATGCTGTTCTGTAATGGAGCAGATACGGGTTCAAAATTTACCCGACCACGAAAGTGTGCAGACTTCCGGCATGGTGTTGGATCACGTGAAACGATTTGAAATGGAACAACTGTACTGGTGTGGATAGATGATATCATATTATGATGTTGACGGCCGTATGGGCTTGAAGAATGTGTGGGATCTCCTTGACTGGGGCAAGCACAGGCAGATAGTATCCCGTATACAAGCGCGTATCGTGAAGGCAGTTAAGTTAGGATTAAAACAAACGGCACGCGGCCTTCAACGGCTGCTGTCCAACTCGCTTGCAGCAAAGCTTATCGCCATCAAGCGGGTTATATCCAATAGTGGGAAACGAACACCGGGTGTTGATAATGTATTAATTGATACACCCCGGAAGAGATGGGAAACGCTAAAGAATCTTAATCTTCCCGAATATAAGGCAAAACCGCTGAAACGCATTTATATCCCAAAGAAAAATGGTAAGAAACGACCATTAGGCATACCGGCCATGCATGACCGGGTGGAACAGGCCCTTGATTTGTTGGGGCTTGATCCGGTATCTGAATCCACTGCTGATCATCATTCATATGGATTCAGGAAAGTACGTTCGGCCCAGGATGCCATGGGAGCTATTTATAATGCGTTGAGACGGAAAGGTAGTGCTGACTGGATTTTAGAGGCAGATATCAAAGGCTGCTTTGATCATATTGACCACAAATGGTTGGATGAGAACATCCCCATGAACAAGAAGAAATTAAAACAATGGCTCAAGTGTGGTTACCTTGAGAAGCGTACGTTTAATCCAACAAATGAAGGGACTCCACAGGGAGGCATAATTTCACCGACGCTTGCCAATATGGCGCTTGACGGTATTCAGAACCTCCTTGCAGACAACTTCAGGAAAACTGAGAAAATTCATTTTGTCAGGTACGCGGATGATTTCATTATAACAGGTCGTTCCCCGGAACTGCTTGAAACCTGTGTCAAACCTTTGATTGAAGGGTTCCTTAAAATCAGGGGCCTTGAATTGTCAGAAGAAAAAACCATGATCACACATATTGATGATGGCTTTGATTTTCTTGGCTTTAATGTCAGAAAATACAAAGGCAAACTGCTGATAAAGCCGTCTAAATCCAGCATTAAAAGTATTAAAACAAAAGTCAGAGGCTATCTGAATGCCAATAAAACCAGGCGAACCGATGTTGTTATTGCCAAACTGAATACCATCATACGTGGTTGGGCAAATTATTATAAACATGTCGTCAGCCGGAAAGTATTCGGGGACCTTGACCATGCATTTTGGCAAATGACATGGAAATGGGCCAGGAGAAGGCATCCAAAGAAGTACAAAGGATGGGTTAAAGGTAAATATTACCGAAGGATCAAAGGTCGAGATTGGAGATTCATGGAAAAAGGTAACCCTGAACCCCTGATTTTATTAGGCCCGACCTGGATCATCAGGCATACAAAGATTAGAGCAAAGGTTAATCCATACGATCCTGTATGGGCTGACTATCTCAAGGCTCGTTGGAAACGAAAACAACTGTCGGGTGTGGCAACACGCCTTACCAATGCTTGAGCCGGATGAGGTGAAAGTCTCACGTCCGGTTCTTAGGGGGCTTGGGGCTGGTAACAGCCCCCGGCTACCCGGCTACAGGGTCGGTTGTGCTGGCGTTTGCCAGAAAATCCCCTGATATTCAGCCCGTTGGATATGATTTATCCCTTGGTATGTTGCATAAGGCAAAGGAGAAGGATTTATCCGGTCA
>JAFCZI010000422.1 GCA_019314425.1 Deltaproteobacteria bacterium
GGTGATGTTCTTGATGCAGGGCTTTTCAAGGCCCCTGAAGAATTCGCATTCCTCCAGGGTTTCTTTGATTTTATTGCGATCCATTTTCACCTCCTCTGATTTTATCATTTGGCGTAAGTTACCGAAGGGAAGAGTTTACCATCCGTATGGGGCAGGAAAAGGGCTGCAATATATTCGTCGGTAAAGGGCTGATGGGTGGAAAGCTCGATATTGGTCATGGATCTTGATATGTTCAGGCAGGTTTCAAAGGCACTCTCCGAAAGCAGACAGGCTCGTGCCCCCGTAAGGGAACTGTTGCCGATGAATTTGATTTTTTCCAACGGAATATCGGGCAGAAGCCCGATGGCCACCGACTTTGGAATGTTAAGGAAACTGCCGAACCCCCCGGCCACATACAGCGTATCGATCATGTCAAACCCCAGCCCGATATAATCCATGAGGGATTTAATGGCCGCAAACACCGCGCCTTTGCTTTTGATGAGATTGTCGATATCCGGTTCGGTGATGACCACATGGGCGGCGGTTTCCGTTTCATGGGCGTAAGCAATGATGTATTCGGGAATGCCGTCCTCAAGCGCCAAACGGGCGTCTTCCCGCTGTCGGTGAAACTTGCCGTCCTGGCCGATGATGTTGTTTCGGACCAGCGCGTAAATGCAGTCGATAAGTCCGGAACCACAGATCCCACGGGGTTTTTTGCCGCCGATGGTTTCATAATGCAGCTCACCGTCCTTGATGGCCACTTTCTCAATGGCGCCGTCGGTAGCCCGCATGCCGCAACGGGTCCCCCCCCCCTCAAAGGCGGGGCCTGCGGAAGCAGAGCAGCACACCAGCCAGTCCTGGTTGCCGATGGCGATTTCACCATTGGTGCCGATATCGATGAGGCACTTGACTTCTTCATGCTCTGATATACCGCTTGCCAGAACACCTGCGACGATGTCTCCCCCCACATAAGAAGCCACACAGGGCATGACGTCCAGTATGCCCCGGGGGTTGATGCGAATGCCGATCTCGGACGCGCGGATTTGGGGAAATTCATTGGTGGTGGGCACATAGGGATCCAGGCGGATGGAGCAGGGGATCAGCCCCAAAAGCAGGTGGCTCATGGTGGTATTGCCAGCTGCCACAATGATGTCAATCTCTTCACGGGAAATTCCCCTCTTTTTAACAAGCTTTGCGATCAGAGTGTTGATATTTTTCACCACAGCCTGTTGAACCGGGTCCAGCCCTCCCTTACCGCAGGCAAATATGACGCGCGAAATCACATCTTCCCCAAAACTGGCCTGTTTGTTGTGGCACCCTTCCACATCCAGCACTTCACCGGTCTTTAAATCCAGTAGCTGGGCCACCACGGTGGTGGTCCCCACATCCACGGCCAAGCCATAATGAGACCGGGCCGTATCAACGGGCTCAATTTTCAGGATTTGATAATTTTCCCCGTGTTTAGCCACCGTCACCGTTACTTTCCAGTCGTTTTCACGCAGCTTTGCGGAAAGGGTCTGCAAGCAGTCGAGGGGAATATCAAAGGTATGCCACCCCATCTCTTTTCGCAGTGCCCTGGCGATTCGTTCCACATCCGGCACATTGTCTTCCACGGTGGGCGCTGAAAGGGCCAGATAGGACTTTTTGACGAGGGGATTCAGTTCCAATTCCGCCGTGGCCTGGCTTTCACCGCCGGTCATGATTTTGGAGGCATCCACGCGGGATTCGGCTGGAATGATGATTTCCAGGTCGTCGTGGATATCCGTCTGGCAGGCCAGGACATAGCCTTTCATGATTTGATCCTGTGAGAGAAAACCCTTTGCATGCGTTTCGGCATCGGCGCGGCCCTTTGTCACCTGCACACGGCATTTGCCGCAAACCCCCTCGCCGCCGCAGAGATTGGTGATAAACACGTCAGCTTGCTGGGCTGCCTCAGCAATGGTGGCGCCATCTGCTACATCGACGGATCGGTCCGCAGGCAAAAAGTGAACTGTGTGGTTCCCCATTCTGATATCTCCAGTGTTTTGTGCTGTATAAGAATACTAATTGATGAATACGAGCTTTTGTATACAACAAACGAAACTTGAATGTGAAGGAAAAAACAAAATTTCCCCTGGATATTCGACATAAGGTTTGTACGAGTTAAAGAGTGACCTGAAATGGGCAACCATTCGATTTTCATATGAAGTATTGAGGTGTTGGCCTACCTCATAAAAGGCGTGAAAATCAATACATTGCAG
>JAFCZI010000423.1 GCA_019314425.1 Deltaproteobacteria bacterium
TTATTTAAACGGCAGCTTTGTCTGATTGGAATCCGGCGTTGTCTTTTTGTACTTTCCGTTCATCCAGTTATTGAGCTCTGAGCAATACCATTTTGAAAATCGCCGGTCCGAGGGGCCGCCGGCCAGATTGGAAAAAATATCGTCGGAACCCATGTCGGTTACGATTCTAAATGAGGGAAAAAAGGTGGTATCCCTTCCGGCGCTCCGGTAGATTTGACCCTGGTGAACAGTGGCCCGGCTGCCTATCCCGACAATCGGCCCTTTGTCAAAACCCAGGAAACGCGGCAGTTTTCCATCAAACAGGATGTTGGTCATGGTGAACGTTCGGGTTGTGCCCCACTTCTGGGGTTCAACCAGAAGCGTTTTTTCGGCGACCGCCTGATAGAGCGCCTCTCTTGTTTTGCCATTAAACCAGACCGATTTTTCGGCCAGCAGGATGCGGTCAAAGTTAGCATAAAAGTCGATAAAGACTCCGGTTTCACCGGCCAGAAAATCGATGATCTCTTCTCCAAAACCGTTTTTGCCAAAGACTTCCCGGTACAAGCCTTTGTAAAACTGTTCAAAAAGGTAGGCGCCTTTGGAGTCCGCCGTGTATTGCATGTCCCATCTTTTCAGAATTTCGCCCTGGGGCGTATCGGGCAGCAGTGGCTTCAGATGTTTCATAAACAACTCCGCCTCAAGGGAATAGACGTCGAAATGCATCATGTAAATGTCTTCAATGGATATTTTTTCGGCGGCCTCGATCAGCTGATCAATCCGGTTCGCCCGGTAAGCGCCCATGGGCATGTTGATCGGTTTGGCGGAGCCATACGCGTTTAGATCATGGTTGGCGGTGGAGAAATAGCCTTTTTCGGGATTGTAGCAACAAGGCAATTCGGCCTGGCTGAAAACGCCCTGCCAGTCGTTTTCTTTTTTCCAGCCCGGCAGGGGCACCAAGCCGCTCACCCCTTCGCGGCGTTTGGGCACCAGGCCCGACATTTGAAAGCCAATATTGCCCTGGCGATCCGCCAATACCCAATTCCATCCGGTTTCAAACGCGCCCAGCGTGCCCATCCCCTCGGCAACGGTCTGCAAATCCCACATTTTCAAAAGGGCACTGATGGAGGTGGCACCGGAATCGCTGCCCACCCACCGGGTGGCCAGGTAGTAGCCGGCGACGTTCGGGTCACCATCCAGAACACCATGCTCATTTTCATAAAAGATGATCTCAACGGGATCTTTCTTTTTCCTTTTGATAACCTCTTTTCTTTCACTGAAGGCCACCCATTGATCGCCTTCTTCCCGGTAATACTTTCCGTCTTTGCAGTTTTCTACCCAGGAATCGATAGCGTCGATAAACGCATAGGTGGCCCCCCAGGCAAGATCCGTGTTCCGGCCGACCAGGATCCCCGGCGTGCCCGGCATGGAGCCGCCGGCCATGTAGCGGTCTTTTTTCTGCAAAACCATTTCGCACCACACATTGGGAAGGCGGTTCACTTCAAGGTGGGGGTCGTTTGACAGGATCGGTTTTCCCGTGGCGGTCTTTTCCCCGGATATGACCCAGTTGTTGGAAGCCATCATCCTGGGCAGCGGGAGGTTCCAGCGTGCGCTGGCCGGGATTATTCTTTCGGGGAGGGCCACTTTTTTTAACAGCTCAATGTCAAGCCCACCTAGAATCCCCGGGAAAAGTTCCTGGAGATAGGCCTCGGAAACGCCGCCCTGAACAAGCTCTACAAACAGGCGTTCAACCTCATCCTGGGATTGAACCAGGGTTAAATAGCCCACCATCCGGGATATCATGATAATGTCCGCCGGTTGCCATTTTTCATGACGATAGCCCAGCAGCTTCAGCTCCCAGGGACATTTCTTCGCAAAGACTGCGTTGGCGCCGTCGCTATAGGCCGATAGAGACTCCAGATCTGGTTCAGAAAGTTGATCAAGATGATGTTGAATGTTTCCCGACCAGTTCATCCTGCGGAAGAATTTATCGATGTTCAGGGTGTTCTCACTCGCGTCCAGAATTTCGGATGCACGTCCCTGTCCCAGAATTCGCATGAGCAGCATCTGCATGCCCCGATCGGTTGCGTGCACATAACCCATCCCCCAATATAGATCCGTTGTTTTTGCGGCCTCTACATGAGGCGTTCCGTTTTCATCCCGCCAGATGGTTACACCAGGTTTCATATCCATGCTCCCCTTGCGAACGGTTTTTTCCCATTGGACTGCTAATGACCGGC
>JAFCZI010000123.1 GCA_019314425.1 Deltaproteobacteria bacterium
CAGTTCCCCGATATTTCGATCAAAGATGGCCTTGGCCTGGTAGACGTTTTCGAGGGCATCATCCAGGTTGGTGTTGTAAAGAAAGAAGTTTTTCTCAAACCGCCGTGCCTGAATGATTTCCACCGTGAAATCATTGGCAATTTCCAGAAAACGGAGTTTCTTTTCCACTTTGGCGTTGGCTTCGCCGAGGACGTAGGCGGCTACAGCCGCAACAACGAAAACAATGAAAAAGCTGAGGCAAATCTGCAAGCGAAGGCTGAGGCGTTTTCGGGAGAGGAGGGCCTTTCTGGCGACATCGACTGCCTGGATCCGTTCATATCGGCCGCCGAGGCCTTCCTTTTTCTCTGTCCCCTCCAAATGGTTTTGGGCAGCTTCATTTTCGTTGGGATGCATGCGACTCTCCGTAATGGACGACTCCCCGCCCCCCTGGCTCAGGACCCGTCGGTTTCCAATATTTCGGATTGAATGTTTGAACCGAGCGCTTTGGCGGCTTTTGCGATAACTTTCCGCAAATCGTCCGGTTTAAACGGCTTGGAGATGAAATCAAACGCACCTTTTTCCATGGCTTCTCTGGCCACCGCCATCATGGCATAGCCGGTGATCATAATCACTTTGGTCCGTTCTGACGATTGACGCACGTGTTCCAACACCTGCAAGCCATCAACATCGTCCATTCGAATGTCCGTCACCACAATATCGAATTCTTTTTGATCGATTCGTTCCAGGGCCTTTTTCGGGTCTTCAAAAACCTCCACGTTGCACCCGATCTTCGCTAAAGCCGGTTTCAGCCGCTTCCCCACAATAGGCTCATCATCCAACAGCAGCACTTCCAATCCTTCTGCCATTTTTTCCTCCTTTGTATGATAGGTTCTAATGGCCTGCTAAAGATGTACAAAACGGAGCATCCGTTTCTCTCGGGATTGTCCGTTCCGGCATCAGGCGCTTTCAGCCGCCTGCCGAAAGATATCTCTGGCCGCATGGACTTCCACATAAGACACTCCCGGGATTTGGCCTGCCAGGGCCCGAATGCTTTCCGTCTTTTTTCGCTTTTCCCTTCTGAGCGCTTTGGTGCGAACCACCACCGTAGCGCCATCAGCCGTTACATCCACATCATTATATTTTTCCATCAGCGCCAACCTCACGCGAATGGAAAGTTCTTTGTCCTTGAGACATTTTATGGAATAGGTCATCGACTGAAATTTTCGATACGAAACCGTCTCCACAATGGCATTCACCGCTTCATCAGGTTCGATCTGGCTCAGGCTGATGACCATGTCGTACTGGGAAGGATTTGTTTCGTCCCGCCCGAAAACATCAAGGGACCAGCGCTTTTCGGCAGCTTCCTGTTTTTTAAGAATTTTCCTGGCCTTTTCGATTCCCACTTTTCTTTCACCAGCGATCCGGGAGGTCCGTTCGTCTCCACTGCATAAAATTCGTATCTTGAGGACATGGGAAACGCCCAGGACATAGAGATGGGCCGCCAGACCGTGACAGACCACCTTGTCGTCCAGAAGACGCTCCATGACCGCCGCCTGTATGGAGGCCAACGCACGGTTTCTCACCTTGGCGGAAAAGCCCACCGTGGCGGATGACCGTTCCAGGGCTTTACGGATTTTGGGCTCCGGGATCTGAGATTCTGAAGCCACCTCACCTAATATTTCCCGATCCAGAAGCGCATAACCCGTGGCCTCTGCCACCTGTTGTGCGACAGCCCGGCCGGTCTCATAATGATCTGAAGAAATCAAGATAATGGACATGATCGAATCCTCATGATTAAAAGATGTATTCCGATTTCATAATAATTGAAAAATCACACGGTGTTCGGGGGCAGTTTTTGGGCCGCGTGAACCTCTAATTCGTTGACCCCCGTCATCTTCCCCGTGATTTCCATGGCCTTTTTTCGGACCTTTTGAACATGATGCTCATTTCCATTGGCATATACCAGGATATTGCCATATTCGCTTTTAACGCCCACATTGTCAAAGGAATCCACCAGGCCGGCTTTCAACTGACAAGCCATCCCGTAATCTTCCATCTTTTGTTGCGTCTGTTTGAGGGTCTTGAAGGGGGCCCTGACAGCTGCATCAGATATGATATCGATCGCGTCTTCTACGGTCAGCTTGCGAATATGGACCACCAGATCGTACAGCGCACTATCCCACGGATCCACCCCGTAGAGAGACTGTGTCCATTTGCGGCGTTCCTCATCGTCTTTCAGCAAAAGGGATCGCGCCGCTTTTTCGGAAACTTTCTCCCGTTTCATTTCGGCGCGTACACGGTCGTGGAGATCGGCAATCACCCGCACTTTCAATACGTGCGGAATACCTTTGAGAAGAAGGTGCCCGGCCAACCCATGGTAAACCACGTTATCCTCTTTCACATACTGGACCAGTGCGCACCGGATGTAGGCGATAAACGCCTGCCGGCTGCGGGAAAACCGGTCCAGGATGGATGGCGCATCATGGATGGCGCGCACCAACTTCATTTCAGGGACGTGAAAGTTTTCGCTGGCATCGAGGAGGACATCCCGGCTGATGCACTGGTATCCGAGACGGGATGCAACCTTTTCAGCCACCTCCTTGCCCTTACTGTAAGACCCGCGAGATATGGTAATAATGGCCATGGGTTTGCTCCTTTCTCTCTTTTTTTAGATGCCGTAAATGAGCTTGATCATCCCGATCATGACCACGATAAAGACAATACTGATAACTATCCCGGCCTTCATGAAATCCACACTGCGATACCGCCCGGGACCCATGTACAGTGCATTGACCTGGTGGGTAGGCAGCATGAAGGAGTTGCTGGTGGCGAGCCCCACGACAAGAGCGGCCATTCTGGGATCCACATGGGCCGCAATGGCCATATTGACCACCAGGGGGACCAGCAGAACCGTGGCGCCCACATTGGAGATGACCAGGGTAAAAATGGTGGAAAGCACCCCGATGATCGTTAAAAGAACGATGGGCTGAACATCCCCGATGACGTTCAGGATGGTATGGGCGATCCATGCCGCCGTGCCGGTTTTTTCCGTGGCAATGCCCAGGGGAATCAACCCGGCCAGGAGAAAAATGGTTCGCCAGTCCACTGATTGGTAGGCCTCGTCAATGCTCAGGACGCGGGTGATAATCATTCCCAAAGCACCCGTCATGAGGCCGACGGAGAGCTGGATATTGAAGAGGAGAATCATACTCAGAGCAACGGCCAACCAGAATCCGGCAAAAATGGCCTTTTCGGGACGCAACAACTCCACATCAATGGGGGTGGTAAACAGGAGACTCCTTTCATGCTGCAATACCTGGAGCCGTGGCCATTCGCCATGAATCAGGACGGCATCCCCAACGGCAAGGGGAACGTCTCCGATTTCCGCCCGATAGGCTTCCTCACCCCGATAGATGGCCAGGGGCGTGACCTGGAATCGATCCTGCAAATTGATTTCACGAAGGGTTTTTCCAGTTAAAGGAGAGCGGGGTGCCACCACCGCTTCCACAGCACCCGAGGTACCCTCTTCCGTTTCCCCTTTGAAAATTTCAGGGCTCTCCTTAAGCTGCATTTCCTCCACTTCCACCATGCGCTGGACGTCCTTCCTGCGGCCATACACCAGCAAATGCACATCTGACCGCACTTCCTGATCTCCCGTGGGCGAGAGGACCTTGAAATCGGGCGGTTCGGTCATGGCCAGGACATTGACCAGATAGCGCCTTTTCACGTCGTCCACCAACACCGGCTCCCGGTAATCCGTATAATTCACCGGGGTCTGGATTTCGTAGGCCTCCCCCATTTCCGCCAGGGTGTTTTCAAGGGGACTTTGGGACGCTCCTTCATCAGATTCCATGCTTCCTTTGGGAAGAATAAACCGACCCAAGAGAATGAAACAGGCCAGGCCACCGGCCAACAGCGCCAGACCGATAGGGGTCACATCAAAGAGTCCGAAGGGTTTCAGTCCGAAAGGCTCCAGAAGATCATTCAACAGGATCAGGGGGCTGCTCCCCACCAGGGTAATGGTACCGCCCAGGATGGCTGAAAACCCGATGGGCATGAGGAGCTGGCCTAAAGGGATTTTCGTGGTCTTGCTGATGCGTTGAATGGCCGGCAGAAAAAGGGCGGCGGCGCCGATGTTCTGCATGAAGCTGGAGATGCCGGCCACGGTCACGGAGATGGCGACGACCACACGGGATTTGCTGGTTCCGGCAACCCGCAGGATAGGCCCCACCAACCGATTGATCAGCCCTGTTTTATCCAGACCGGCGCCAATAATGATGACCGCAATAATGGAAATCACCGCGTTGCTGCTCATGCCGATAAAAGCCTCTTTGGGTGTAACCAGGTGGAGAAGGGGCAAAGAAACCATCATGATAATCGCCACCACATCCACGCGAACCCATTCCACGATAAAAAGAAAAACGGCAATGCCGATCATGACCATGACCAGAATCATTTCAGATGTTAGTGTTTCCATAGCGTATTACCCGAATCCTGCTGGTGTATTTGGCTCATAGCGATTGTTAGTGCCTCTGTATTGAGTTGTATGTTGCGGAAAGCCCCGTTACCTTCATCCTATGGGAGTTCCCATCCCTTTGGTTCCCTTACGACTTACCGTGAGCAGGGGACATTCAAGGGTTGTGATCACTTTTTTGAGCCAGTGGCCCCGGGGAAGCTGGCGGTGGTCAGGCAGTTCCTCCCCGCTACCCCAGATGACCGCTTGAAAGGGGGCTCTTTCCGCCAGAAATTTCAGAAATTCCTGGGCCGGATCTCCTACCCGGAGCGCTATGCTAGTTTCGATGCCTTCCTTGAGAAACCGGGAAGAAAAATCTGAAAGCATTTTGCCCACCCTCTCCTCCAGGACATGCAGTGCGTTTCGCTGGGAACCGAGAAAGGAGCGATCCGGAAAAGAAATTTCCACCAACATCAGAAAGGTGACCGCTGAATCCATTCTCAAGGCAAGTTCACGTGCATAGGTCAATGCCTTTTGGCACACCTTCTCGTTTTCAAAAACAAGTATGGTTCTTTTAAACATTGGGAAACCCCGGATTCTGATTGGGAATGGATGGAGCAAAACTCGTGCCAATGGGAGATTTACGGATAATCTATTGAAATGGTTAGGATAAGGTGCAGTAACGCCAACGGGCTTCGGATTAGGATGTTGCGGAATGAAACAGTGCCCCCGGATAAAGGGCGCCTTTTCAGCGGGGAAGAGGGCAGGACTCCAATGTTGCAAAATCGAACGTTCCCGTTTCAAAAAAGAAGGGCTATTCCAAATTGAATTTTTTCATCTTCCGCCACAAACTGGCACGATCGACGTTCAGGATCTCGGCGGTACGAACACGGACGCCCCCGGTAAGCTTGAGAATATGGCGGATGTAGTCCCGCTCCAATTCTTCAAGGCTCAAAAGTGAACCATCTGCGCGTTCATAGGTATAGAGATCCAGGTTCACCAGGTCGGGGGGAAGGTCCTTGATCCGGATGGTTGTTCCGTTACAGACGGCGACGGCCCTTTCAAGGATATTTTCCAGTTCTCTGACATTTCCGGGATACGGATAGGTCTTTAAACATTCCAGGGCCTCAGCTGAAATCCCTTCAATCCGCTTTTGTGTCTGATGGAGAAATTTTCGCAAAATGTGGTAGGCCAGCAAGGGGATGTCCTTCTGCCGTTTTGCGAGACGAGGGACGTGGATTTCCACCACATTAAGGCGAAAATAGAGATCTTGCCGAAAAGCGCCTTCCCGCACGCCACCCTTGAGGTCTTTGGCAGTGGCTGCCAGGAACCTGACATTTATGGAAATCGGGTGGGACGACCCGACCCGAAGGATCTCCCGCTCCTGAATAACCCGTAGCAATTTGACCTGCATGGAAAGGGGCATATCACCGATTTCGTCCAGGAAAAGGGTTCCCCCATCCGCCGTTTCTATGAGGCCGGCCCTCCTGCTGCGAGCACCGGTAAAGGCTTCCTTTTCGTGACCGAAAAGTTCGTTGGCGATAAGATCTTCACTGAAGGCCCCGCAGTTGAAGGCCATGAATGGACCAGCCGCGCGGGAACTCTGTGCGTGGATGGATCGCGCCACCAACTCCTTTCCCGTACCCGATTCGCCCGTAATGAGCACGCTGCACTCGGCGGGGGCGATTTGGGCGACCATCTCCTTGACACGGGCAATCCCGGGACTCTTTCCGATCATAATGGGATCGGCCGGATGCTCATTCTGGTTTATCGGCTTCCGGAACAGGGGTTCGCGAAGGGATTTCTGTTCCAGGGCCTGGCCGACGAGGTCTCTCAGTTGATCCGGGTTGAACGGTTTGGCAAGATAATGAAAGGCCCCCTCCTTGGTCGCCTCTACCGCGCCTTCCAGACTCGCATATCCCGTGATGATGATGCCTTCCAGAGAAGGGTGCACCCGTTGCGCCCGGCTGAACAGATCCAGGCCGTTAATGTAAGGCATTTTCAGGTCGGTGATGAGAAGGTCGCAGGCCTCTTGTTCCAGCCGGGTCAGGGCCCTCAGTGGGTTGCTGTAGGTGAACACCTTGTGTCCGGCTTTTTCCAGGATACGGCGCAGGTTTCGTAGGGAAATCGGGTCGTCGTCCACCACAAAGATGCGGCCGGGCTGTTTACATGTGTCTGGCAAGGAATCTTTCATATTCGATAGTTTGAGGAGATTGGGTCCGGGGCCTAACAAAATCCTTCTGACCATGCGCTACCAACAATTTTCAGCCCATAAATCCCGAAGTGCCAGCCCACGAAAACAATCAGATTGTTTCATAGTTAAAAATTTTACAGCCATATCTCAAAAATTTAAAAAGGTTTGTTTTCGCTTCGAACACATTGATAATCATTAGCCACTCTTGACTTCAGAAAAGCAACGGCCCGAATATAGATATTTAGAATAGGTTGGTCAAGCATATATACCAGAAGTGGGGGGGCATTCTGTTGAACATCGGCATAGACTAAGGTCACAATAGCCCCCCCCAATTTCCAAGGGCTTCTTCCAGGATCCACAGGGGTTGACGTTCAGATCGTTGGTGGGCTCATCGAACCTTAATGGTGAATCCAGCCGCAGTGATCGGAGTGCAGATGAGTGCAGAAGACATAATCGATGTCTTCAGGGTGCACGCCGGCCGCCTCGAGATTGCTGAGCCAGACTGCATTGCGACGCTGGTGCC
>JAFCZI010000424.1 GCA_019314425.1 Deltaproteobacteria bacterium
TGATCGAGGCCTTTACCGCGGTTGCGAATGCTGACCCGGCCGAAAAAGCAGACATGTTATCAGCCAGTATTTCGGTGGCGATGAACACCACGGCGTTTGGTCTGATGGCAGCGATTCCTTTGCTGATCGTGCATGCCATGCTCACCTCTAAAACCGGTGAAATCATCGACAGTCTGGAGATGGCATCAGTAAAAACATTGAACCTGATTGCAGATTTCGCTAAACGTCAGGCGGCACTGGCCGCTAAAAACGGCTAGCAAAAATGGCTAGAAGAGGTCACCACTACAAGCGCCCCAAAAAGGAGCCGCCTGAACTCAACATAACAACCTTCTTGAATCTGATGGTTGTTCCACTGCGGTGTTTTCGCGCATTACCATCCTTGAATTAAGCCTTCCTTCGGGTGCCGGTGGCAGTACTGATACTAAGCAGCAGCTAAGTATTGAAGTTATCGTGCGTGAAAAAGGTCTCGAAATCGGTAATGGCAAACAGGTGCTTGCAAGATTTCCATTACTTAGTGAAGGAAGCATACAGCTAAGTGTCGATGATACCGGTGAGATAGATACCAGTAAACGATATGACCTGAAATTACTGTCTGACTTTCTGGTGAAAATCAAAGGTAAGTATCCGGACAAGACCGACGCTATCGTATTGATGGAGCCGGACATTGAATACCGCGTACTGATCAGCGTGATGGATGCCGTGCGGGCAACTTTTGTCCGCCAGGCAGGTGAAGAAGGCGAAGCGGATGTGCTGCAGCAAGTCGTATTATTTCCCGATATTTCTATAGGTGACGCACCATGAAAGAAAATCGGCGGATGAAACGTATGGCGCGCAGCGGTAAGCACACGACAGGTGCTGGTTTAAACCTGGTATCACTGATGGACGTGTTTACCATCCTGGTGTTTTTCCTGCTGGTTAATTCAGGGTCCAGTGACGTTATGGAGCCGCCAAAAAATATTCAGTTACCTGATTCGATGGTAGAAACAAAGCCGCGTGAAACTGTCGTGGTAATGATAACGCCAGAGCAGATACTGGTTCAGGGTGAACCTGTTATCACTACGCAGGAGGTCATCGACAGTAAGATGGCAATAATCGATCCTGTTAAACAGCGACTGATATTACAACGAAAGAAAGTGCTCGGTATCAGTACAAAAGCAGTTTCACAAAGTAAAGAAGTTACCGTGTTGGCTCAGCGCACCGTTCCATTTCATCTGATGAAAAAAGTTATGGCGAGTTGCACCAGTGCGGGCTACGAAAAGATTTCACTGGCAGTGATTCAAACAGCAAAAAAATAAAGGCTGAGTTATTCCGTGACAGACGATATTAAAAAAGCGCAGAAAGATATCAATCGCAAGATTGATGACGCTTACAATCGTCTGGAAGAACTCGAAAATGAAGACGACGTACTCGCCGAAGAATTAGGTCAACTAAATAAATTACGCCATCGCTACCACGTCCTCAGTGAAGTTAGTGACCAGTTGGAAAAACTGGAAAAACTTGGTGGCGCTGATCTGTTCTGGGGCGAAAATTATGATCGCAGTTCATCGCAGGATGAGCAGAAGCGTATCCGTGATCTGGTTATCAATTACGATTCTCGTGTAGCTGAGTTACAGGGTCGGCAATCAGAGCGTGAAGATTCTGTAGAAAGCCTGACGGCTAAAATTAATGTCTTAAACGATGACACCATGAATCTGCAGGCGCGTAAAGAGGCGCTTGCTGAAGAATTTATCATCGAACGTGAAATGCGTGATATTCCTTATCGTCCCATGCACATGCCATGGAACAAACAGGATGAGGACCAGAAGCAGTTCAGAAAAATATTACTGATCGTCTTATTCTTTTCTATCTTACTGGGAATATTGATTCCGATGTGGAATATCCCGGTACCTGATCGTGTAGAAGTGGTGGAGATACCTGAGCGCCTGGCGCAGTTAATGGTGAAGAAAGAACCACCGCCGCCACCAAAAGTACAGGAAAAACTGGAAGAGAAAAAGCCAGAGAAAAAAGACAAGAAGAAGGAAAAGAAACCGGAACCTGAAAAGGCCAAAAAAGCGCGCAAAAAAGCAGAACGCTCTGGTTTGATGGCATTTAAAGATGATTTCGCCGATCTCATCGATGACACACCTATCGCTATGGGTTCTAAAGCCAAGATTAGCGGCAGAGGCAGCAAAGCTAAGAAAACGACACGTTCACTGGTGACATCTAATGTCGGTACATCAAGTGCCGGAATTAATACTGCAGCATTAAGCCGAAATACCGGCAGCAGTGGAGAGAGCATGGGCGGCGTCGAATTCTCTCGCGTACAAAGTTCTATCGGCAGTGACTTCTTCGGTGAAGAAAGGCCGTTGAGTGATGGTCCTGGACCTTCACGTACAGACGAAGAGATACAGATCGTGTTTGACCGTTATAAATCAGCAC
>JAFCZI010000425.1 GCA_019314425.1 Deltaproteobacteria bacterium
AACGGTTACAGTGACAAAGATTCGATTGATCCGGAGACAGGATAAGCAAGTTTCAGGATTTGGCACCGGCCATTACTTTGGCGATATCCTCCTTGTTGAACCGGTAAGGGGTGGCGCAGTGATGGCATTTGATCTCCACGGGAAAAGGTCCGTTTTCAATGATATCCATCAGGTCTTCTTTCGGGAGCATGGCCAGCATGTTTTCCGTCCGGTCACGACTGCAGTGACACATGAACTCGATCCTGTGATCCCCCAGAAATTGGGGGGCCAGACGCTTGAAGCTCTTTGAGATCAATTCTTCGGGTTCTTCTCCATCGGCAAATGCCGTACCGATGGACGGCAGATCGGACACCATGGTTTCGAGGTTATCAATGGTGGCTTCGTCAGCGCCGGGCATGACCTGTAAAAACAAGCCGCCGGCCCCGGTCACATTGCCCTCGGGATCAAATTTAACGCTCAGATCAAAGACGGTGGGGGTCTGTTCGGATTTGAGATAATAGTAAGCCAGGTCCTTGGCAATGCTGCCATGCATAAGTTCCACCTGGCCTGTAAAGGGTTGCTTCGCGTCCCTGAAGGTCTTGGACACCGATAAAAAACCGGCCCCGAAAAATGGGGAAAGGTTGAAATCCTGAAGGGGTTTGGCGATGGGGATGGGAACGTTTTTCAGGTATCCCCGCACCTCGCCGAAGGCGTTCGCTTCCACGGACAGGCCTTTGATGGGACCCGAACAATCTATTTTCAGGTTGATCCGTTCGTCTCCCTTGAGGCCGGTGCACATCAAAGCGGCCGCAATGTAGGCATGCCCCAGCACCAGGGTTTCCAGAATCCCCAGCGCGTGGTTGGCCCTCATTTCATTGACCATGCGGGTTCCGTGCAGAATGCCCCCCCTGATCATCCCGTTGGATAGGATGAAATGATAGAGTTTGTCTCTGGCGCCGGCCTTCAGCTGCGCTTTCAGGTCATTTCCGTAGGGTTGTTCCTTGATCATTAACAGGCCTGCTTTTCTGATGTTTTTCCTTCACAATGCCCACCTCCAGGTCAATCGATCCATCCGCGACCCTTCGCTCAAACATGATCTCCGCGTTTGATGGCAAAGATGCTTTCGATGAAATGTTCCCTTACTATGGGGTCGTGAAGGCGGTCTTCATCTTCCGTGGGCAGCAGGGGGAACCGTTTTATGAAGGCATGGGCAAAGAGCCCCACCCCCTTTTTCACGGGTATGCCCTTTTCATTGTGAACCTTGACCCCTTTCATGCCGCAGGAGGGGGAACGGCTCTTGAAAATGTAGCCGCAAAGTCCTTCCGATTCAAGTTCTCGAACACGGGTGGCGGCCCAGTCGAGCATTTGTTTCGTCATATCTTTCCGGGATCGAATGGCGACCAGTCGCGGCGATTCAGGGTCACGCTCCAGCTGTATGGCTTCCCGGGGGACCGGCATGCCGCACTCCACTTCCGGGCATACGGGGATGAAATTCACATATCCGCCCAGGGTATCCCGAATGGAACGATCCAGTTCGTGGCCGCCGTCGTAACGGACGTTCTCCCCCAGAAGACACGCGCTGACCCCCAGTTTGATTCGGTTTTCCAAGCGGCGTTTTTCTCCCTTCCATTACGTTGATCAGGACACAATATCAGTTTTTAGAGATCAATGCAAATCCCGGCAGTAAGGTGACAAGGGAATTTTTCTACAGTGGGGATTGGGGTCAGCCCTTGACAAGGGACAAATGAACTGATAGCGTCCTCTTGAGAGAGTATAAAGGAGAGGATATCTATGGCTCGACCTTTGAGGATTGAATTTAAAGGGGCTTTTTACCATGTGACCGCGAGGGGGAATGAGCGAGGGAAGATCTATTTCGCAAACGCGGATTATGAGAAGTTTAAGGATTATCTACAAGACGGTCAGGAGAAATATGGCTACCGGCTTCACTGTTATGTCCTCATGACCAACCATTATCATCTGCTTATGGAAACACCAGATGGCAACATAAGTAAGGTAATGCATTATATCAATGGATCTTACACCACCCATATCAATCGGAAAAGGAAAAGAAGCGGTCGTCTCTTCCAAGGAAGGTACAAGGCTATTCTCATTGACCGGGACCGTTATCTTCTTGAATTGAGTCGATATGTGCATCTAAATCCGGTCAGAGAAAGAATCGTTTCGCGGCCGGAGGACTATCCCTACAGCAGTTATG
>JAFCZI010000426.1 GCA_019314425.1 Deltaproteobacteria bacterium
ATAAAATCCATGGCGGATCTACCGGAGCTCCTGCTGCTCACTCAGGCATCCACATTTTAAAAAGGGGAAATTCTAAATGGAAAATAGAAAAAAACGTGTCTGCCCGGTTGAGATGGCGGGTAGCCTTGATAACAGATTACGAAGATGGGTGCAGAACCCAAAAAAAATCTTGGGGCCCTATATCAAAGAAGGAATGACGGTTCTGGATCTGGGTTGTGGTCCAGGCTTTTTCTCTCTTGAGATGGCTCTCCTGGTCGGTAAATCCGGACGGGTGATCGCAACGGATTTGCAGAAGGGGATGCTCCAGAAAGTAAAGAACAAAATTGAAGGAACAGAATTAGAGGAGCGAATCACTCTGCACCAGTGCGAAGCGGATAAAATTGGCCTGTCTAATAGCATTGATTTTGTTCTGGCTTTTTACATGCTGCATGAAGTTTCCAATCAGGAAGCGCTTTTCAAGGAGATTGGATCCAATCTGAAACCAACCGGTCAGATGCTTATCGTAGAACCACCCTTTCATGTTTCAACATCCGTTTTTCAAAAGATGATCGAGAAAGCCCAAAACGCCGGGTTCACACTTTCCGAAAGGCCGAAGGTACTCATGAGTAAATCAGCCGTTTTAAAAAAGAGCTGATAGTACCAAAAATCAAGGAGGGTGGGTTTCGCGCAGGGAATTGTCTGCAAAAGCTCCTGGTAAAATCACCATTGACAACATCCGAGAGATGTTGATACTTATATCAGTTGGAAAAACACTACAAACATTTAAGGAGAAAGAACATGATTAAGTCAAGACTGTGTGATCTGCTTGGGATCAAGTATCCCATTATGCAAGCGGGGATGGGTCCCTTCAGCAACAACAATCTCTGTGTTGCTGCAGCCAATGCGGGAGCGCTGGGACTGCTTTCCACCAGCGGCCTTTTCAACAAAAACGACCAGCCCTGGATTTATAACTCATTTTGCGACACCGGCGAGGCGAACCGTGACGACGATATGGCCACGGTGCTGGAATCGGTTCTGAAGCGAACCCACCGTCTGGTCAAAGACAAGGGCGGCGTCTTCGGCCCGAACGTTATGGTATCGGCAGAGCTCAAAGAGTACTCGAAAATTATGATCGAAACAGCCATCAAAGCACGGGAGGAAAATCCCGAGATGAAAGACACCCTCAAGGTAATGTATACCTCTGCTGGTGACCCAATGGGTTGGGAAGAAATGATCAAGGGGGCCGGGTTCACCTGGGTTCACATTGTTCCCTCTGTCAGAGCAGCTATGCGCGCCAAGAAGGCGGGCGTTGACGTGATCGTCGCTTCAGGTCATGAAGGTGGCTTTCATACGCACTGGGAACCGCTTCACTCCATGGTACTTTTCCCAGCCGTAGTCGACGCTGTCTCAGATGAAAAGACCCTCGTGATCGGTGGAGGCGGAATCGGCGATGGCAAAACCCTGACAGCCGCCCTGGCTTTGGGCTGTGACGGAGTGCTAATGGGAACCCGCTTCCTCGCGACACAGGAAAGCGATTTTCCCCCGCTCTGGAAGCAATCCGTCGTGGATGCCACAGACCGCGGTACCTTGATCGCACGCGGCTATGTGGGTCCGGCCCGGTGGCTGAGAAACGCCCGCAGTGAAGAACACGCGGTAAACACCCTGAAAAAGTCCCCCGGAGTGTACCTCGGTACGCCTGATAGCTATATGACCATGGAAGACACGTCGCTGATTGACTTCGAAAATGAGTCAATTAAGGCTGTATACGCAGGAGACAAGGAAAAGGCCTTGATGGCCGGCGGCGAGATTGCCCAGCGCATCAACGACATGCCCACGGTTGAAGACCTGATCCAGAAAATCGTAAAAGAAACAGAAGAAACACTGGTGAACCTGCCAAAGAAATTTCTGGGATAGGAATTGACATCCTCAAAAAAAGAGCCGGAGTTGGTTATTCCACCTCCGGCTTTTTTATTAGTGCTCCCCTGCTTGTCCAAAGAACAAGCACTATTTACTCGCCCGTCACCTTTGACGAAAGCGCTTCCAGATAATAGATACCGCCCTTGAGAATACCCCTCCCGTCCTTAATGATCTTCCCCACGGATCCAAAAAGTATGTGACTTTCCGTTTCAAGGTCTCCCGCGAAGATTCGTCCCAGGTTTAATCCGGTCGTCAAAGAGGTTCATGACATCTTGACCGCCTTATCAAACAAATAAT
>JAFCZI010000427.1 GCA_019314425.1 Deltaproteobacteria bacterium
CCGGGAATCCCCCTGGCCAATACCTGCGGTTTCCACAAGAATGATGTCATATCCGGCTGCCTTGGCCACGGCCACGGCATGGGGAAGGGCTTCGGGCAATTCTGTCTGGGAACGCCGGGTGGCAAGGGATCGCATATACACCCGCCCTGTTTCTATGGAATTCATGCGGATCCTGTCCCCCAGCAAAGCGCCGCCTGTCTTGCGCCGGGACGGATCACAGGAAATAATGGCAATGTTCACATCACTCAGATCCCGCAGGATCCGGTTAATCAGTTCATCGGTCAAAGAAGATTTCCCTGCACCGCCGGTTCCAGTGAGACCGATAATAGGAACATCCCGCCCACTCCCCATTTTACGGATACGGGACATGATCTCTTCTAACTTGTCCCGGGAGGAGGCACAGGCTTCCTGAACTGCTGAAATAAAGCTGGCGGTTACATATTTGTTGTCAATGGTCAGCCCTTCATAGTCCAGGGTATCAAAATTAACAAAGGGTTCATCCATGGCCTGGATCATGTTGTTAATCATTCCCTGGAGCCCCATTTGGGTGCCGTCTTCAGGGGAATAAATCCGGGTGACACCATAGGCATGGAGCTCATCCATTTCCGAAGGAATGATCACCCCGCCACCGCCCCCAAAAATTTTAATGCGGGATGCCCCCCGTTCTTTTAAAAGGTCCACCATGTATTTAAAATACTCCACATGACCGCCCTGGTAGCTGGAGACAGCTATTCCCTGCGCGTCTTCTTCAATGGCGGCATCCACCACTTCCTTTGCGGATCTGTTATGACCAATGTGAATCACCTCAACCCCGGAATCCTGCAAAATCCGGCGCATGATATTGATGGCGGCATCATGGCCGTCAAACAGAGAGGTGGCGGTTACGATTTTAACGGAATTGATGGGGGTGTATACTTCAGCTTCTGGGTTCATAACTTCTCCTTTTCGAAAAACCGAGAGTTTGATTAAACTAAACAGAGTTTATAATCTATGTACTGCCACATAAACATAAAAAAATAAATACAAATTATAATTTTTTTTAGAAAATGAGTCCCAGAATAAAATCGGTTTGAATGGAGATATATTCGTCAATGGTGAATTCTTTTTTCAAATGCCAGCTGCGAAAGGCCCACATCTGACCCAGAACAGAAATATTGTGTCCCACAAGATTGAGAATTTTTCCATCCAGTTTTGGAAAATTATTTTGACCCGACAGCTGCCCCAGGATTTTGATAAAAATATCTGTAATATTCAATTCATTTACCAGCACCTGCTCCTTCCATTTATGGGGCAAAAACTGGGTGACTTGATACATCATTAAAATGTGGTCCGCCATTTTATCGCAGACATAAAAATATTGTCGAATCACCTCGGCCAGCTGCTCTTTTTCCTTTGCACTGTTGGACAATGTGTCTTCAACCGCATCCTGGACCTCCTCGTGGATGGCTTTGCAGACCAGATACAGCAGATCTTCCTTGGAACTGACATATTCATACAAAGACCCGATGGAAAAATTGGCAGCCTTGGCAATCATCCGGGTGGTGGTCTTGTGGTAGCCGTGCTCTATAAAAAGGGTGACCGTTGAATCTATAATATGCCGCCGCCGTTCCCGGACCAGCTCGGGGTTCTTTATCTGGGTGGGGACCTCTTCGTCAACCGCTGGAATTGATTCCTGATTTATTTTAGCCAAACGTCCACTCCTCTACATCCTAGGTTCCAGTTTACCCGTTTTCCGACTGCCAACACTCTTGAACGAGCGCTCAGTCATATCTTTTTTGTCATTTATTCAATGGGTTGTCAAGAACAATATATGGAACCTATTTCACGATAAACACAGGACAATCGGATTTGTGAAGTACCTGGTGGGCCACACTGCCCAGAAACAGTCCTTCAAAATTTGAGACCCCCCGGGATCCCATTACGATCAAATCCATTTTCTCTATCCGGACAATATCCGAAATGGTGCTTCCCGGCAGCCCTTCCAGGATTCTGACCTCATAGTCCACCCCACTTTCATCCAAAGCCGTTTCAAAGGGCTTTATCAGCTCTTCAGAGGTTTTCATGATTTCATTTATTGCCTGCTGGAAATAGGGCTCGGACAATACCACGGGGAATCGACTGTGGCAGTGCAAAAGCACAATTTTGGATTTAAATTGTTTGGCCAGTAAAATGGCAGACCGGGTTGAATG
>JAFCZI010000428.1 GCA_019314425.1 Deltaproteobacteria bacterium
CGGCGCCAGGCCCATTTATGTTCCCCTGCACCCGCCGGAGTTTAATTTCGATCTGGCGCAACTCAGGGCCGCCTTTATGGAAAAACCCAAAGCCATTGTATTGTGCAATCCGTCAAATCCTTCCGGAAAAGTTTTTTCGCTGGAGGAGCTTGAACTTATCGCCGACCTGGCCAGGGAATTTGACACCTTTGTCATCACCGATGAGGTCTATGAGCACATTGTTTACAGCCCTCACCGTCATCATTATATGGCCGCCCTGCCGGAGATGTTCGATCGGACGTTGTCGTGCAGTTCCCTGTCCAAAACTTACAACATGACCGGATGGCGCCTGGGCTATGTGATTGGACCGGAAGCGGTGATTGCCGGTGCCCGGAAGGTGCACGATTTTCTTACCGTGGGGGCTGCCGCACCCCTGCAGGCGGCCGCGGTCACTGCATTGGAACTGCCGCTGAGCTACTATGAGCAGTTGACGGCGGATTACACCCGAAAAAGGGATCTGTTTTTAGGCTGTCTGGACGCGGCAGGACTTTCCTATACCATTCCCCATGGGGCCTACTACGTAATGGTGGACTGCACGGCCTTTGGCGTGACCGATGACAATAAATTTTGCCGATGGATGGCCAGGAAGGTGGGGGTGGCCGCTGTGCCCGGTTCCAGTTTTTTTCATGAACCGGTAAACCACCTGATTCGGCTGCATTTTTCTCGGGCAGAAGAAATTCTCGTTGAAACCGGTAAACGGTTGAGGAAGTTGAAAACCCTTATATAGTGATGGCGTCGTAAAAAGTCTCCATCTACTGCGTTATAGGGATTTCCCAGAGACTCGACATACCACATGTATGCCTTCGTCCCTGGAAAATCCCTATGCCTTGTATATGAAGATTTCTACTTAGCCATCTCAAGTACTTTTTATGAGTTCATCATTTATGGTTGATCGATAGATAACATGAGTCTAAAATGCTTTTCAAGAGGCTTCTTTTTTTTATTCGGGATAACTGCCGTTGCAAAAATATTCGGTTATATGGCCCTGCCTCCGATGACAGCGGCTTGCAAAAAAGCCGCCATCCGGGTACAAAAGAAAACAGAGCTTACAATTTAGAAAATCCGGGTAGCGTTCATGAACCATCAAAAGCGGCCTATGAACCTGAATAACTTAAAACAAAATTGGGATCTTATCGTTATTGGGGGCGGCATTACGGGGGCGGGCATTCTTCGTGAAGCCCTTCGTCTGGGGCTGGATGCGCTGCTGCTGGAACAAAACGATTTTACCTGGGGCACCTCCAGCCGCTCTTCCAAGCTGGTCCATGGCGGACTGCGGTATCTCGAACAGGGCCGGTTGCACCTGACCCGGGCCTCGGTCATTGAACGCGAACACCTGTTGCAGGACGCTCCGGGCCTGGTGGAACCGGTGGAATTTATAGTACCTGTTTTTTACCATCAGAAACCCGGCCGGCTGGCCCTGAAAACAGGCCTTTGTCTGTATGATCTGATTGCCTTGAAACGCGGGCACCAGTATTACCCGAAAGATCGGTTCCTGCGCTTGGTCCCGGGGATCCGACGCACCGGCCTGCTTGGTGGCTACGGTTTTTATGATGCCCAGGCGGATGACTGTCGCCTGGTTCTGCGGTTGCTCGGTGAAGCGGTGGCCGCCGGTGCCGCTGTTTTAAACTATACCCGGGCCGTTGCGATTCTGCGGGACAAAAAAGGGCATGTCAGGGGTGTGACGGCCAGGGACATGGAAAGCGGCACTACCCGTGAATTGACCACCCGGGCCGTCATCAATGCCACAGGTGTCTGGGCCGAGGGCCTGCATCCTTTTCCTGAAAAGAAGCGGCATCTGCGGCCCTTGCGCGGCAGTCACCTTATTTTTCCAAGGGCGGTTTTGCCCCTCACCGCCGGTATCAGTTTCCGCCACCCTGCCGACCATCGCAGTGTTTTTGCCGTTCCCTGGGAAAATGTGATTCTGGTGGGTACCACGGATATTGATCATGGTCAGGACCCTTTTGTCGAACCGGTTATCACCGTCAAAGAGGCGGCGTATCTCCTGGACGGTATTCGGTCCATCTTTCCAACCGGAAGGGCCATTTCCGCCAATGACTGCATCGCCACCCTTGCAGGGGTCAGACCGGTGCTCAGTCGTGGAAAAAAGGATGCCTCCAAAGAATCCCGGGAACATGCCGTGTGGAAGG
>JAFCZI010000429.1 GCA_019314425.1 Deltaproteobacteria bacterium
AAGAAAAGGCCGTCAGTAGAGATGAACTTGATCTTCAAAGAAAGGAAACGGAATATAACCAGCTTATTGCAGAGCAGCGAAGAGCGCTGGAGTCCCTGGCTGGCATGAGCGGAGAAGAAGCAAAGCAACTTCTGATGGAGTCCATGGAGATGGAGGCCAAACACGATGCGGCCAAACTGATCCGACGGATTGAAACTGAAACAAAGGCCGAGGCGGACAGGAAATCCCAGGAGATTATTGCGCTGGCGGTCAAGCGATACGCTGGGGATTATGCAACTGAAAAAATTGTATCTGTTGTGAATCTCCCCAGTGAAGAGATGAAAGGGCGGATTATTGGAAGGGAAGGGCGAAACATTCGGGCGATCGAGGCCGCAACAGGCATTGATTTGATTATAGATGATACGCCCGAGGCGGTTATTCTGTCAGGGTTCAATCCCGTCAGAAGGCAAATTGCAAAGATATCTCTGGAGCGGTTGATTGAGGATGGCAGGATTCATCCGGCGCGGATCGAAGAAATTGTGGCGAAAGCTGGCAAGGAAATTGAAAGCAGCATGAAAGAGGCCGGTGAGCAGGCCACCTTCGATGTTGGCGTTCATGGGATTAACCATGAACTGGTCAAACTCATCGGGCGACTGAAATATCGATCGAGTTATACTCAGAATGTACTGCAGCATTCCATGGAAGTGAGTTTTCTGTGCGGTATTATGGCCGCTGAATTGGGCGTTAATGTGAAACAGGCAAAACGGGCCGGACTACTTCATGATATTGGCAAAGCTGTTGATCATGAAGTTGAAGGGCCCCATGCCATGATTGGCGCGGATCTGGCGAGGCGCTACGGTGAGTCGAACCTGGTGGTTCAGGCGATCGCAGCGCACCATGAAGATGTGGAGTTGACGTCTATTCTGGATGTGCTGGTTCAGGCAGCTGATACCCTTTCCGGGGCCAGACCGGGCGCACGTCAGGAAATGCTTGAAAGCTATGTGAAAAGGCTTGAAAAACTGGAAAATATTGCCACCTCTTTTCGCGGCGTAAGCAAATCCTTCGCTATTCAGGCTGGCCGCGAGATTCGGATCATGGTGGAAGGTAAAATTGTCAGTGATGAACAATCCAATGTTCTCTGCAGGGACATCGCAAAGAAGATTGAGAAAGAGCTAACCTACCCCGGTCAGATTAGGGTAATTGTGATTCGTGAAACCCGCGCTGTTAGCTATGCTAAATAGTGTCTGAACGAAAACTAGGATTTTTCGTCAAGGTCAGAAGATTGAATATTTCGAGGCTTAACCCGTTTTATTGAGAACAGGTTAATATGACGCAGAGATTGGTGAAAAAGACAGCTTTCGTTCAGACACTAAATAGCCCTATCACGCTAAATGATAAATTGTTTTGGTTGAGGTCGAGGTTCTGCCCTGGGTGATTCTTTAAGAATCGGGGGAACCTGAGGCAGTTTATCCAGTTCAATGTTGACGGTCTCGTAAAAAGTCACGAGTCTATCTACAGATGGCATTGTAAAAAAAATCCATATACAAGGCGTAGTGGTTTTTCAGGATCGTCGGGCATACCTGTCGTTGAGTAACGGAAGGGCGGACACGCAGAGGCCCCTACACTCCCAATCCGTAGGGGCAGACTTGTGTGTCTGCCCCTTGTTTTCTGCAACCCAGTAGATGGGACTTTTTACGGTGCCATCAAAAGTGAATGGGAAGGGAGATAGACATTGATGGAATATAAAATCATTAACAAGGCTGATTTCCGGGATTTCGTCAACAGACTCATTCAGGGAGATCATGAAATCAACGGTGTGGTCAGGAAGGGAACCGCTTTTGTCTACGACGCCCTGGAGGATGCGGCGGATCTTTGCCTGGACTACGATGAAACCCTGCTCCCTCCCAAGAAATACTTCCTGCCCGTCAAAGAAACCCTCCTGACCTTCAAGACCGGAGACCCTTCCTCCTATCACGAAAGCGTCGAAGCGACCCCGAGAATCGTCATCGGCATACACCCTTGGGATCTGGCGGCCATTGCGCTTTTAGACAAGGCCTTTGCCACCGGGCAGTCGGACGTTAATTACCTTTCAAGGCGAAATAAAAGTCTGCTGGTGGGGATTTATCCCACCCGTCCCTTTGAGTATCGGTTCAGCGGTTCCATGATTACCAATGAACATTATCAGACGGAGGATCTCATGC
>JAFCZI010000124.1 GCA_019314425.1 Deltaproteobacteria bacterium
TAATGGACACCCTGAAAAAATCAGATACGGATAAGTGAGTATTATGAAATTCAAGTACTCTGTCAGTGATTCGACACAAAGTGAATTTGACAGTTTGCCCCGCGTAACATTGTCTCTTTATTGCAAAAACAGGCAAGCCGAGGTTTCCGGTCTGGTTGACAGCGGCGCAACCATCAATGTTCTTCCCTATCATCTTGGTATCCAACTCGGAGAAATCTGGGATGATCGGAAGGCATATATCAAGCTGGCGGGTAGTCTGGATAACGCTACTGGAATACCGTTGGCTTTAAACGCAACTATCGGAGACTTTAAGCCCGTGCGACTGGCGTTTGCGTGGGTCAAATCTGACGATATCCCGCTAATCCTCGGACAAACGAATTTTTTTATGGAATTTGATGTCTGCTTTTATCGTTCAAAGCTTGAATTTGAAATCATGCCAAAATCGCCATAGTGTTATCAACGTGCGAACAGAATAAGAACCTTAGTGATTTTGATCTTTTTCCAGGCGATAATCCTCTTCCAAGAGAAGACCGTCCGATTCGTCGTAGACCAATATCCTGAGTTCCGAGGGTATTTTTTCGGCGGACTCAAAAGACCATTTGGCTCGAATTCGGCGGAAATTCCTTATTTTGTAGGCCTGTCCTTTTTTGGGATCAACGGGCAGTCCGTTTTCAAAGGCTGCTTTCGGCGAGGGCCATAGCTGTGGCGGGTCTGTTGACCGGTCCTCTGCAACGATGAAAATGTACCCCCGGATGGGTTCGCGGCCGGCGCCGGACCGGGCCAGCTTGAAATTAACGAATAAATTGGCCCCTCGACAGTTTATTTCCAGTTTTTTAATGCTGACGATGGATTTTTGAATGCCTGATTCCGCTGCCGTCCCGTTGCTGCCGGGGGGGATTGGGTCTCGACTGTTTTTTTCGGGCTTTCGGCGGGTATCTTTGAGAGGTCAATGTAACCTTCCATGAACTTCAAACGCTGTTTTGCCTGATACAGGGCCTTTTGGGTTTCCCGGAAATCTTTTTCAAGTTTTACCAGGAGGTTTTCCTGATGTTGTTCGCTGAAATACCAAACCAACAACAGAAAAGAGAACAGGAAATAGAGTACAAGGGTCGTCACAATGCCAAGAAGAAGCCAGAAATTGATATGGAAGCTCCACACCCGTCCCAGCCCCTTTGATGCGATCACTGTGACGTTATTCAGTTCGGGGGCTTTGGCTTTTGTCGGCAGCGGTCTGTTTTGAAAGGATTTCATGGGTGTTTTATCCTTGATGGCGCCGTAAAAGGTCCCATCTACTGCGTTGCAGCAATTTTTCAGAATCTCAACATTCTACAATGTATGCCTACGATCCTGAAAAACCACTACGCCTTGTATATGGAACTTTTTACAGCGCCATCTGTAGATAGATTCGTGACTTTTTACGAGACCATCATCCTTGAATGGTTGCGAAAAAGTTTCTCCGGAACGTCGGTTCAAGTTTACCAAAATAAGAAATTGATTTCAAGGCGGCAGATGGATTGCCCTATATGAGGTCGATTAATCGTTGAAGACCTTTGACAATGCGGGAAAAATGAAACATTCAAAAGCCTGGGAGACGCGCACCGACGCGGACCTTGAGGGAGGCAAATTCAGCGCATTTCTGGGCCCGATTCTCCTGTTAACCAGTGTTTTCTTTTTGAATTTCATATCCAGAATTATTTTTGCACCATTGCTGCCCAGTGTTCAGAAAGATCTGGGGTTGGCCCACGTTGAAGCGGCCTCTATCTTTCTTTTTATCAGCATGGGATATGCTGTTTCCCTTCTGGGTTCCGGTTTTGTCTCCAAACGTCTTGAGCACAAAAAAACCATCGTCTTGGCAGCCATAGCTGTTGGGATTTCGCTTCTCAGCATCGTTTTTTGCAACAGCATCTGGACGGTTCGGGCGGGATTGCTTTTACTGGGCTTGGCCTCAGGTTTATATCTCCCTTCAGGCCTTGCCGCCCTGACCACCCTGGTCCCTTCCAAACACTGGGGAAAAGCGATTGCCACCCACGAACTGGCCCCGAATTTGAGTTTTTTTGCGGCACCCCTGCTGGCAGAGTGTTTTATGACATGGCTTCCGTGGCGGGGGGTGTTGGTTTTTATCGGGGTTTGTTCTATTTTGATGGGGGTCTTGTTTTCTCTTTTTTTTAAGGGTGGGGAATTTCCGGGTGAAGTCCCGAATTTCCCAGCCCTCAAAGCCCTTTTTTCCGATAAGTCTTTCTGGATTATGATGATTTTGTTTTCCTATGGTATCTGCGCTACCCTAGGAATTTATACCATGCTGCCGCTGTTTCTGGTGGCCCAGCACGGTTTGGAGCGAAACTGGGCCAATACCCTGGTGGCGTTATCACGGATATCCGGCATGTTCATGGCGTTTTTAGCCGGGTGGATGACGGATCGGGTGGGTCCCGGATTGACCATGAGCGGGGTTTTCTTGTTGGCGGGGTTGGCCACCGTTCTCCTGGGAACGCTGACAGGATCATGGTTGGTGGCAATGGTGTTTCTTCAGCCCGTTATGGCCGTCTGCTTTTTTCCGCCGGGTTTTGCGGCCCTGTCTTCCATTGGTCCCCCCAACGCTCGAAATGTTGCGGTATCCCTTACGGTACCCGTGGCATTTCTGATCGGGGGGGGCGCCATACCCATGGGTATCGGCATGATGGGTGACGCGGGTCTTTTTGCCCTTGGGGTTTCTTTTGCCGGCGGGCTGATCCTTTCCGGCGCCATTCCGGCGCTGTTCTTTAAGCCGAAGGCGTGAAGGAAATGATTTCTTCTTGACCCGTTAGCGATCATCCCCTATAATCCGCCCCGGTAAGTTTTGGTTTGAGGTAAATATTCGGCCAGCATCCCCATCTTCGCCTATTTTGGCTTGTTCACATAGTTTGGTATGCTACGCAGTCCCAAATAGACGAATATGAAGCACTGGCAAACCTTTATATTGTAAGCCGAATATTTACGGTTTGAGGAGTGTAAACACTGGAGATTCATAAGGTCTGCTAGAAAAGCTAACTTGGGCTTCGGTGCTTTTTTTTGGAACGTTATGATTTGGAGGTAATAATGGGTAAAGTAGGAATTATCGGAGTTGGCCAAAGCGCTTTCGTGCGCGGATACCCCGGATCCGTCAGGGAACTTGCCTTTGAAGGATTCAGGGAGGCCATGCAGGACGCTCAGATTTCAAATAAGGATATTGACGCGTCGATTATTTGTTCCGCCCCGGAATATGACAAGCAGAGATCCCCTGCCGGTGTCCTTGCGGAATACCTGGGGCTTACACCGCAGCCCACCTGTTATCTGGAGAGCTTGTGCTCTTCCAGTAGTATGGGGTTGCGGTTTGCTTATTCACTGGTAAAATCAGGTCTTCACGATGTGGTGGCCGTGGTGGGTTTTCAGAAGATGTCGGAGATATCCTCTGCCGAAAGCCAGGAACGGATGGGCCGGGGCGGGGACATTCAGTGGGAGAGCACCTTCGGCACCATGATGCCTGCGTACTATGCCATGTATGCCAAAAGGCATATGGCGGAATACGGCACCACCCCCGAGGACCTGGCGCTCATTCGCGTTAAGGCCGCCAGCTACGGCCAGCTCAACGAAAAAGCCGTGTATCGTAAACCCGTCACCTCTGAGATGTTTTCAGACCCGAAAAGCCCCATGTCGGGTCCTGTGGCATCGCCTCTCAGGGTTGGGGATTGCTGCGCCAACGCGGATGGCAGTTCCTGTATTATTGTTGCCAGTGAGGAAAGAGCTAAGGCTTTCAGCAAGAAGCCGGTGTGGATACTCGGCCTGGGGTCAGCATCTACAGCGGTCAACCTGGCCGGAAGAGACCTGTTCTCGGGCCTGACTGTTGCCAAGGAGTCGGCGGAACAGGCTTACAAAATGGCTGGTATTACCGCCAAAGATGTGGATGTGGCGGAAGTCCATGATTGTTTCACCATCGCTGAGATGATGGCCTATGAAAACCTGGGCTTTGCAAAACCTGGAGAGGGGAAAGAGCTGATCCGGTCAAAAGAGACCTACAAAGAGGGGCGTATTCCGGTCAATGTTGACGGCGGCCTGCTGTCCAAGGGGCATCCCATCGGCGCCACCGGCGGTTCGCAGGTCAGAACCATTGTGCTCCAGTTGCGCGGCGAGGCTGGCGACATTCAAGTTAAAGATCCGGAAATCGGGCTGGTTCACAACATTGGCGGTGTAGGCCTGTACGGAAACGTCAGCATTCTTGGGAGGTAATACCATGGGAAAGAAAAGAGAAGAGGATGATCGATTTAAGAAATTCGGAACCGTGAGCTTTACCGCCATCACGAAGGTCAACGACTTTATTGACCAGCTAGAGCAGGGGAAAGTCGTGGGCACCCGGTGCAAAAAATGTGACGCAGTTTACTTTCCGCCCCGGGCCGATTGCGCCAAGTGTTTTTCCAGCGACATGGATTGGTTTGAGGTGGTTGGAAAAGGCAAGCTGGTGACATACAGCAACCTTGAATACGCACCCATCGGATTCGGCGATGATCTCCCCTACGCAATTGCCCTGTTGGACTATGGCGATTACAAGGTTTTCGGTCGGATTGCCCCGGATGTGCCTGTGGAAGAAATTCAGGTGGGCATGGAAATGACCACTCGGCCCAATACGTTGTCAAACGGTCAGTTGAATTTTGTCTTTCAAAAGGCTTGATATAAGGGAACTTCCAGTTCCCTAAAAGTCCCGATTCCCGCCGCGTCAGCGGCGGGGATCGGGCTCAAGATCGGAGAATGCTTTGGGTATTTCCCATGGTGAAAATCCAGGATGGCTGGAAATTGCCATTGACGTGGCGCCTGAGTTGGAAGACCCTTTGAGCGCTTTTTTTTTTGATCTGGGCTGCACGGGTCTGGTTTTTGAGGATTTCGGCAGCCGTACCCTGAAGGCATATCTGCCATTAGAAAAAAGCCCGGAGGATATCCGGAACCGGATTTCTGTTTACCTCAGTCAGTTGTCATTGATTCACCCCCATCTTTCCACACCCGGCTTTAAATTAAGCAAAATCGAAAATCAGGACTGGCAACGAAACTGGCGTCGTTTTTTTCGACCGGTCCGCGTTACTGACCGGCTTTTGGTCCTGCCGGTTTGGGAGGATTTGCCGCCTCACGTTGAAGGAGAGCATGTCGTCCGTATTGATCCGGGCCCGGCTTTTGGAACGGGGCAGCACGCCACCACCAAAATGTGCCTTCAAGCCATGGATGTCGGGCCGGACGAATCTCGGACCCTGCTGGATGTGGGCACAGGCAGCGGTATCCTGGCCATTTACGGGGCGAAGCTGGGATTTGAAAAAATTGAGGCCATTGACGTGGACCCCGAGGCGATTCGCTGGGCCGAGCGGAACATTGGGTTAAATGATGCGACAAATGCCATAACCCTCTCTTCAAAGGGCATTGAAGAGATCACGGACCGGTTTTCCTTGGTATGCGCAAACCTTATCCTGGGAGAACTTCTACGGCTCATGCCGGTATTATCCCGGCTGGTTGAAACCGGCGGCCACCTGGTGGCCTCCGGTATTCTGAGGGACCAGGTGGAAAGGATCGAAGAAGCCCTGCCGGCAACAGGATTTTTCACCTCCCGCACGCTTTACGAAGATGAATGGGCCTGTATGATTTTAAGGAAGGGCGGTGAATGATATTTCGTTAAGGCGGTTTCTGGTTGAAGATCTTGAAATTGAGAGCGGCTTCTGCGTGATTATGGGCCGTGAGGCTCACCACATGTCCAGGGTGCTGCGAATGGGACGGGGCGATGCGCTGGTTCTCCTGGACGGAAAAGGCGAGCGTTTTCTGGCCGAGATCCAATCGGTTTCCCGTGACGCCGTAAAGATTCAAATCAAAAAGTCTATTGGTCATGCGCCGCCATCTGCACTCGAGATCACCCTGTTCCAGGCTGTGATCAAATCAGCTTCAATGGATTATCTGATTCAGAAAACCTCCGAACTGGGGGTTACCCGAATTTCCCCTTTCTTCAGTTCTCGAAGTGTTGTCCGTTTGAAGGGGGACAGGCAGCGGAAAAAAATCAACCGCTGGAGAGAAATTGCTCACAGCGCTGCAAAGCAGTGCGACAGGGATATTCCTGCTGAAATCCGGCCACCGGAATCTTTTGAGAAACAACTGGTGTCTTTTAGCAAAGCGCCAGGGCTCAAAGTGATTCTTTGGGAAAGGGAAACGTCACGGGACTTGAAGGATTTGCTTCAAAAGCATGAACCGTCAGGGGACTTTACGGGGATGGTTGGTCCTGAGGGAGGGTTTACGCCGGAAGAGGTCTCAACCGCACAGCGTGCCGGTTTTATACCGGTCTCCATGGGAAGCCGGATTCTGAGGGCTGAAACCGCATCCCTGGTCCTGGTGGCCATTGTTCAATATGAATGGGGGGATCTTCGTATGGGTTGAAGCGGTCGCTTTGGGAAATGCGCTGCGTTTTCATAAACCGCCTTGACGTGTGTCGGACCACTTCTTATGCTCCACGGCGACATAATGCGATGGTTTACAGACAGGAGGCTTTTAAGATGAAGAAGCAAATTATATTCGCGCTCGTTATCATGTTGTTTCTGAGCATGGCAGGTATAACCTTTGCGGGGGACAACCCGTTAAAGGCTCAAGAAAAGAAGGTGAATGCAAGCTTCGCGGCGTTGATTCCGGCCGATAAGATTATCGGTGTGGACCAATTTTATCAGGTTTACCAGGATGTTATGGCGGGCAAAAAAAAGGCCTATCTGATTGATGTGAGGACCCATCCTGAATTCTATGCCTTTCACATTGAAGGCACGGATCATATCCATTCGGGCCATATGTTTACCATTCCAAAAAAAATCATAGACCCGACCGCAGAGATCTATGTGTGGTGTCGAACATCCAAACGGGCCATATATACCGCCGGATTTCTCTATAAATACGGTTACAAGAATGTTTACCTTTTTAACGGTGGGATATTGGCTTGGGCCAAGGCCGGTCATCCCTTTGTAAACCAGTTTACGGGAAAATTTACAATCAACGAATATCGAAAAATTCCTTCTGATGCTGAGAAATCTTTCCGTATTAGGGAATTTCATCCATATTAGGGAACTG
>JAFCZI010000430.1 GCA_019314425.1 Deltaproteobacteria bacterium
TGCCGGAGAGATTCCTGATCATGACAGCCTTGACGCCAATATCGATACCGATGCCAATGTATGCACCAGCCTGCTGGTCAATGAATCACTAAATGGTAAGTATCTGCCGTGGGCGGTTACTGCCGCATTTGGTGATAACTTATTCACCTCAGCAGAAGATGCTGCCACTCCATTGAACTTATCATGCGAACAGCTGGAACAGTTAAAGGAGTTAGGCACCTGCATTAATTATAATGGTTATGGTGCTTCACTGGATGATCTGATCTACACACCGGAAGATCTGTATCAACTGATCAAACCTTATAAAGACCCGTTCGATTTTATCGATAACGAAGCCGGTTATAAAAAACTGCGTGACGGTTATCACTATGATGTAAAACATGCCGAGCATATCGAGCCGGAACATATCAGTGACAGCCATGCACTGTTTGTCTTACCGGATGAAAAATGGGCGCGGCGGGTGAGTGGTGTTTTTGCAAATTCACTGGCGCAGCAGTTTCCTGCCAGGGCACATGCGATGTTAACTGAGAAGTCAGATGGAGCTTACCTGGTAAGCGTACGTGCACCCTTAGAAAATAAAACCGGTGCCGACGAGTTATGTCGTTTATTCCCAACCGGTGGCGGGCGAAAGGCTGCTGCTGGTATCAATAAATTACCCGCCGATCAAAAGGCTGCATTTATAACGGCATTTACTTCATCATTTATTTAACCCCTTTTCAGATCTTCAGCGTTTACCAGTATGTAGCTAATAATAATACTGGAGATTCTGATGAAAAAAACATATCTATCAACATTCCCATCAACTGTGTCACGAGTTGCAATGACAGCAGCTTTAACCTCATCGATATTGGTCGCCTGTTCCTCGCAACAGTCAGCTGATACCAGGCACAGTAATCAGCACCTGCTTACAGATAGTCTAAGTTCTGCACCTGCAGTGTTACCGGGGCCTGAAGATTATGATGTTGCTTCAGATGAAGCAGAGGCAGTGGTTATGGCGCAGGATGCTGCTGTTAAGAGAAAAGAATATAAGAAAGAAAAAATACTAAAACATCGTCAAATGATGTCGTCAGAACAAATGGTTTCATCTGCAGCAGCAGGTTATGCCATGCCATCATTGTTATCGATTCGTGCGCCATCCGAGCCGCTTAATCGTGAAAACTATAATCACTTTGATGATAATCAGATAATGCTGGTTGCTGAAGCACCGGTATCAACTTTTAGTATCGATGTAGATACCGGTGCCTATAGCAATATAAGAAGGATGATCAGTGCCGGCAATCTGCCGCGGGAAGATGCTGTTCGTGTAGAAGAGCTGATAAATTATTTCTCATATGATTATCCGGTTCCAGACAGTAGTGATGTTCCATTTAGTCTGACCACTGAAATCGGTATAACACCCTGGAATACCGATACACGTTTATTACATATCGGTATCAAGGGTTATGATGTATCAGCTAAAGAATTACCTGCTTCCAACCTGGTGTTTCTGGTCGATGTTTCAGGTTCGATGAACTCCCCTGATAAACTTGGTCTGCTTAAATCTGCCCTTAAACTGCTGACGAAACAGATGCGCAGTGAAGACCGTGTATCGATCGTTGTTTATGCAGGGGCCAGTGGTATAGTGCTGGAACCTGTCGCTGGCAATCAAACTGCAAAGATTGCACAGGCACTGGATGTTTTATCTGCGGGTGGCTCTACCAATGGTGCTGCAGGTATCCGAAGTGCTTATCAGCTTGCTGAACAGGAATTTATAAAAGGCGGTATAAACCGCGTAATACTTGCGACCGATGGTGACTTTAATGTCGGCACAGTAAATTTTGAAGCACTGAAAGATCTGGTGGAAGAAAAACGTAAAACCGGTATCTCATTAACCACGTTGGGGTTCGGTACGGGTAATTATAATGATCATCTAATGGAACAGCTTGCCGATGCAGGTAATGGAAATTATTCCTATATCGATACATTAAATGAAGCACAGAAAGTTCTTGTTGATGAGATGAGCTCAACGCTGAATACGATTGCCAAAGATGTGAAAATTCAAATTGAATTTAATCCTGCTATCGTTGCTGAGTATCGCCTGGTCGGTTATGAAAACCGTATGCTCAAGCGTGAAGATTTTAATAATGACAAGATCGATGCCGGTGAGGTTGGTGCTGGTCATACGGTAACA
>JAFCZI010000431.1 GCA_019314425.1 Deltaproteobacteria bacterium
GCATGACGGATGCCATTGTGGCGGCAAAGGAGGCGTCCGACTCCATCGGCGGCGTTGTTTCCTGTATCTGCCGGAATGTGCCGGTTGGCCTGGGGGAACCGGTTTTCGACAAGCTGGAGGCCAAACTGGCCCATGCCATGCTGTCCATCCCGGCCACCAAAGGGTTCGAGATCGGCTCCGGGTTTGCCGGCACCCGCATGCACGGCTCGCAGCATAATGATCCCTTTGAAATGAAGGACGGACGATTGGGCACCAGAACAAATTACAGCGGCGGTATCCAGGGGGGGATCTCCAACGGTGAACCCATATGGTTTAAAGTGGCCTTCAAACCCCCTGCCACCATTGGCCGGGCCCAGCAGACAACGGATTTTGAAGGGGAAGAGGCCGTGCTTGAAGCCAGGGGACGCCATGATCCCTGCGTGGTACCGCGGGCCGTGCCCATTGTGGAGAGCATGGCGGCCTTGGTGCTGGCGGATATGGTGCTGATTCAGAAGATGCGGTGACTATGTAAAAAGACACTCAGGAAAGGTTTGGGACGACGGGCCCGGGCCATTACAAAAGGATGCAATAACGTTGATATGATCGGTATTATCGGTTTCGGGAGATTCGGCGAACTCATGGCCGGATATCTCTCAAAGGATTTTCAGGTAAAGGTGTATAACCGGAGTGATAAGCAGGCAAAGATCGAAGCGGCGGGTGCCGTTTCAGTTTCCCTGGAGGAAGCCTGCCGTCAGAAGGTGGTGATTCTCAGCGTGCCCATCTCCACCATGCAGGAGATGCTGAAAAAAATCGCCCCCATGCTGCGCGAGGATGCCGTCATCGCAGATGTCTGCTCGGTCAAGGTGTATCCGGTACAGTGGATGCGGGATCTTTTGCCCGAATCGGTATCTATCGTGGCCACCCATCCCATGTTCGGTCCGGACAGCGCCGCGGATTCTCTTCATGATGGAAAGATCGTTGTATGCAACGTTCGCATGAATGATGCCCGGTTTTCCAAAATAAAAAGCTATCTGACCGGCAAGGGGCTCATTGTTATCGATTCCACCCCCGAGGCCCATGATCGCCAGATTGCCGTCAGCCTGTCCCTGACCCATTTTATTGGCCGAGCTCTGGATGAATTCAGTGCCGAAGAGTTGATTATCGATACCGAGGGATACAAGCGGTTGCTGCATATCCTCGGCGTTGTTACCCATGATACATGGCAGCTGTTTGCGGACATGCACAGATACAACCCCTATGCCAAAGAAAAACGGCAAGCGTTCATGGCGGCTATGGCGCGGCTGGAGGAAAAACTTACAAAAGGAGATTCCCCATGATTTTACGCGCACCCCTTTGGCGGTTTTGTTGCACTTGTTTTCTGGCCGGCCTGGCGGTGATCCTGTTGAGCGGGTGCATCCCGCCAAGTTCTTACCCGCATCAACCGTCACCCCCGCATCAGCAGCCACCCTCGCATCAATCTGATTATCCGGTGGTTGGAAATCTTCACACCGACGGCCCCCATGTTTATTACAATCATCGGCGGACAAGCGGTGGGCACCCCATTCGAAGCGGGGACAATGTCTCCACCAGGGAAAACAGCCGCGCAACGGTACGACTGATAAACGGCAGCGTGGTGACCATCGACCAGAACACCGATCCTGATTTTTTTAAAGAAGCATGGTGTATCCTCGTTACCATTTTCAGAGGGCAGGTCTCTACGGATGGTTCCGGGATCTGTATTGAAACGCCCCATGTCTATGGATTGATCAATTCCAAAGTCAATATTGTTGTCACAGATCGCGAAACCATCATCACCGTATTATCCGGCAGTGTGACGATGGAACGACCGGTTCACCGAACCCTGCAACGACATCAACAGGTACGCGTATCCAGGGGCGGAATTCAATCGGTCCGTTCGCTTTCCGACCACCAGTTGAAGTCTGTTTTCCAGTGGCGCCATTCAAAGCCTGGCCGGCAAAGGGATCCCAAAACCGCACGATGCCGTCGCTACGCTGAAACAGCGGTTTCCCAGCAGGAGGAGAACCTCCGTCGTGGTTGCCGTTTCAAGGGCAATGAATGGTCGGCTAATTTCAATCATCATTATAATTGGTGCTTGCAGGTTCCCCAGTCCAGGGCAGATGCGGGGACCCGTGCCCGCGCAGAGGCACTCAAGCATAAATGTG
>JAFCZI010000432.1 GCA_019314425.1 Deltaproteobacteria bacterium
AAACGCTTTTGATGCGCATTTTTTTTATTCAAGAATCGTTTCACGGAAGGTGCGGAATGTAGGATACACCATTTCAATATCTAGATTCAAATGTCCAACTCAAATCTTGTCTAACTCAGATAAAGTCAGAGATCCACACCATTGAAAAAAACCTGGAGGAACAATGAGCTGCTTAACGGAAGAACAAACAGCCCTTGTGCTGAAGTTTTTTAAAGAGACCGGTTTCATCAGACAAACCGCCAGAAAAGCAGGCGTCAGTCGCAAGGCCGTGCGACGAGTTCTCAGGCAGGGACCTGTTCATGCCCCAGCCTCTCATCCCAGACCCAGCAAACTGGACCCCTATAAGGCCAAGATCGGGGTACTCGTCCGTGAACAGAATCTTTCAGCCATACGGGTTTTGGAGGAAATACAGGAACTCGGTTATGACGGAAAATATTCCATCCTCAAAGACTATATCCGTATTGTCCGGCCAACTCCCTATAGAAAGCCCAGGCCCCCCATTGATCATCCTCCGGGTGAAGAAGGGCAGATGGACTGGAGTCCCCATCAGGTCATTATGGGGGGACGACGGACCGTCGTACAAACCGGTTCCGTTGTATTGTGCTTCAGCCGATGGATTTACCACAGACATTTCACAGATCAAACCCTTGAAAGCGTCATAAATCTTCACGAAATGGCCTTCCATGAATTGGGCGCCGTTCCTGTCACCATGACCTACGACAACATGACCACAGTAGGACGCCATACCGGCCCTTCAGAGGTCTGGATTAACCCTCAATTTAACGCCTTCGCAGACCAATACGGCTTCCGGATCGTGATTCTCCCGCCAGGTGCAAAGGAACGTCACGGAAAGGTGGAACGGCCTTTTCACTATATTGAACACAACTTCCTTGCAGGCAGAGATTTTCAGGACATGGAAGACATCAATCGAAGGGGAGACCTCTGGCGGGCCAATACTGCCAATGTACGCATCCACGGCACCCTCCGGGAGCGCCCCTTGGATCGACTCGAAAGGGAGAGGGGTTATCTCAAACCCCTGTCCCATGAGATCTCAGGGACTTTCTTTAAAAAGGTCGATCGGCTCATTCACACCGACTTTTGTGTCGCCATCGATACCAATCATTACAGCGCCAGTCCCAACCTGATCGGACAAACCGCTGAGGTTCGTCTTTTTAAAAGCCATCTGGAAATCTGGGTGAACAAGCAGTTGGATGCTAAACACACCTATATTAAAGGCAAACATCAACGGCAGGTTCTTCCGGAGCACGAGGCGGTCTATAAAAAAATGTCCGGGCAAACACAACTCCTTAAACACGCTTTCCTTCGGTTGGGAGAATCCGCCCTCAGTTACTATGACGGCCTCAAAAAACACAGGGGCGCAGCAGCCGGTTACCACCTCCAGCGCATCCTCACATATGTGGACCGCCACGGCGCCGATGTGGTGACAGGGGCTCTCGCTCACGCAAAGCGTTATGGGGCTTACAGTGCAGATGCTGTTTTGAGAATTATTCAGGGAAAAGGACAGAAAAAAAATCCGGCCATACCCCCGGTCACGGAAAACATCCGAGATTGGCTTCGAACATGCGCCGTGGAAGAACAAGCCCCCGAATTATATGATAAAATAATCAATAAACCGGATGAGGAAGAAAAATGAAACCTTCTCTATTGGAAAAACTTAAATTGGACCTCAGAGCATTGCGTCTCAAGGATATGGCCGACATCCTTGAGATCGCTTTGGAGGATGCTCACCAGGAAAAGCAAGGACATATTCAATTCCTTGACCGGTTGGTTCAGCAACAACGCCGTGCTATGGCCGAAAGATCACTTGATAGAAGAGTAAAGCAAGCCAAATTCCCTAGGAAAATGACCTTCGAGTACTTCGATTGGGGATTTCAGCCAGGGCTCAATGTGGAATATGTCAAAGACCTCATACAGCTAGACTTCGTCCAAAATCGACAGACTGTCCTTATCTTAGGTAAAACCGGCACCGGAAAAACCCATATTGCTTCTGCCCTCGGCATCAAAGCATGTGAAGCAGGCTATCGCGTTCTGTTCTTTAGACTTCAGAACCTGCTTTCTCTCCTCTATGCCACACTCGCAGACGATACTACCGATGAAGTTATTGCCGGTATTGCACGTTCGCACCTTCTGATCATAGATCA
>JAFCZI010000433.1 GCA_019314425.1 Deltaproteobacteria bacterium
ATGGCTTCATATCTTGGGCATAGTAATAGGCGAGAAAGCAAATATACACGTTGTCCGGGTATACACCTGAAAGTGGGAATGGGCCACAAAAAACAAGAAAGTTTTTTCCAAAAAGTCCTGTCGCGAGTTTTGCGAAGAATCCAGAAGACAGAAGAAGTTGTTGGCTGAAGGGAGGGGCTTTGGCCTATCGGGTAGGAACGACAATTTTTCGCTTTTCTTCATCAGGGTGCCGGCGGTAAAATATGGCTGTGTGACCGATCATTCCCGCCATTTCACAGTCATGGGTTTTTTCGATTGTTTCGGCAATCTCTGTTTTTTTCTCTTTTTCCTTAAAATCGATATATCTTATCTTGATCAATTCATGCGCCGTCAGCGCGTCGTCTATGGAACGGTTTAACCCTTCCGTGATGCCTTTCTGGCCGATAAAGACAACCGGTTTTGCTTTGTGGGCAAGACCCCTCAGATATTTTTTTTGAAATCCTTTCAGTTTGCTTGCGTTGTTTTTCATCTTTCGTCTCAATTAGATCAACAATTCAGGCACAACGCGGAAAAGGAAAGGGCGCGTATTTAACAAAATACGCGCCCCCGCCGATATATTGGCGTCCCCAAGGGGATTCGAACCCCTGTCGCAGGCGTGAAAGGCCTGTGTCCTGGACCTGACTAGACGATGGGGACGTTATCCAGTGTCCATCCACAAATGGCCAATTCGCCCGATTTCGGTGTTAGACTCAAATGGTAATCCTCAAAATACTAAGTGTATTCCTGCGGTTACAATTTTCACCTGCCGCTGAACGCGAACAAATTTTCTCATCTGTGGACGGACACTGTTTACAATAACGCGCGTATGGTCATCGCCGAGGCACTCGCCTCAAATATGGTCCCGATTGGTGCCACTGTGCTGGTGGGCCGTGCGAGAGTCGAACTCGCGACCAACGGATTAAAAGTCCGCTGCTCTACCACACTGAGCTAACGGCCCGAACCGGAATTCAGTTTGATAGCATTCCGTTTTCTCGATGTCAAACGTTTTTTTTGAAAATCACTCCGAAATTTTGGAGATGTTGTTCAGAATCAGGTTGATCTCTTCCCGATTGGGTTGATAGGGGTAATTCCATTGCTGAACGTCCGGCAGACAATTGCCGAAGGGACGGTTGCAGGCGACTTCTCCGTTGTCATCCAGACAACCGGTGGTCATGAAAGGGGTGCCCGAATGGATCACGGTTTCCAACCGTTCCGGATCCACACCGAAGTCCACAATACAGCCCTTTTCGTTGAATGCCATTTGATCCGGTCTCGAAATTTCGGTTTCGATGAGATATCTGGCCAGTTGAATCCTCAGGTAGGTGGGCCAGGGCGGTTGGGGTCTGTTGCCCAGGCTGGAGTCTTCCTCGGCAAAGAAGGAAAAAAGATGGTTGTCCACCCCCATTTGCCACAGTTGATCCATGAGGGCGACCATTTCCTTTTCGGTTTCCCCCATGCCCACCATGAGGTGAGCGCCCACATTGTGCGGGCCGAATACCCGAAGGCTGTCTTTCATGAACTGCCAGTATTTTTCCCAGCGGTGCGGTCCTGATACCCCTTTTCCGCGGTATCGGTCAAAGAGGGCGGGGGTTGCCAGATCAAGGGCCACACCGACTTTATCGGCGCCGCAGCGTTTCGCTTCATAAAGGAATTCCTCATCCAGAAGGGTGGGGCTCGTGAGAATGGAAACCGGAAGTTTTGTAGCCCGGGTCAGTTGTTCGGTCATGGTGAGCGTATGGGCTTTGCATTTGCCGTTGGTGATCATGGAAATGCACGTTCTTTTGACGTAGCCGGGCGCCCGGTTGACGGCGTCGATAATCTCCGCCATGGAAAAGAGCGGCCACTCCACGTGAATAAAGCTTTTTTCCCCATAGGTTCCGGGACGTTTTTTGGCAAGGCCGCAATAGGCGCAATTGGCAGAGCACCCTTCGGGATAGTGAACCAGCAGGTTGACGCATCGGTTGACCGCACCCCGGTACATCCTGTTGTGCATCAATCCCAGAGAGATGGCCGTGGCATGGCTCATTTTGGCGTATTCCGGGCTTTGTTTTTTTTCAGTCATAGTTTATGCACTCGTAAAAAGTCACGAATCTATCTACAGATGGCGTTGTAAAAAGTTCCAGATACAAGGCGTAGTGGTTTT
>JAFCZI010000125.1 GCA_019314425.1 Deltaproteobacteria bacterium
CAACAACTTGTCCTATGTCAAGGGCTGACCCCATCTTCTTCTTTACCGCAATCCCTGAATGAAATCTCCCACCGCGTCAATCCCGTCTTTTTCCATGATTCGGATGGTCTGGGTGCCGATGACGGCGATGTCCGCTTTTCCTGTGAGATAATCCACATCCGCTTTTTCCTTGAGCCCGAAACCCACGGCCAGGGGGAGGGGAGAGGCTTTTCGACATTGGGCCAGGTAGTCGTCCAGCGCCAGAGTGAAGTCCGTTTTAGCGCCCGTAACGCCCTTTCTGGCCACGCAGTAGACAAACCCTTTGGCAAAGTCGCTCAGATATTGCATGCGCGCCAAAGGGGTGGTGGGGGAAAAGATCAGCACCGGGGATAATGCATGGTCGCTCATGGACTTCAGGTACTCATGTCCCTCTTCAGGCGGCAGATCCGGAACAATGGCCCCCTTGAGTCCTGTTTTCGCCATGCGGGCCACAAAAGCCTCCACGCCGTATTTAAACAGAATATTATAGTAGGTCATGATGAGGAACGGGATGTGGAATCGGAGGGTGGCATCGGCGGCGAAGTCTAGGCATTTTTCCACGGTGGCGCCCCGTTTAAGCGATTCCTGATTGGCTCGCAGGATGACGGGGCCATCCGCGATGGGTTCGGAAAAGGGAATCTGCAATTCTATCAAATCCACCCCGGCATGTACCATTGTGTCAATCAGGTCCATGGACGCTTCAAAAGAGGGATACCCCAGCACCATGTGTGTCATCAACAGAATCTTCTTTTTCTTCAATTGCGTTCTTAAGTAGTTTTCAAGCACGGTATTCCTCCGCTTTTTTTTGAATAAATGTTTTCCAGCCGGGATCATCAAAGGCATCGGCGATGGTAAAGATATCCTTGTCTCCCCGGCCCGATTGATTGATTAGAATGATATCGTCCGTTGACAGCTTCGACGCCTCTTTGAAGGCCTGAGCAAAAGCGTGGGCCGATTCAAGGGCCGGGATCAACCCTTCCATTTTGAGGGTGAGCGTCAAGGCATCGATGACTTCCCGGTCTGTGGCGCCTTCAAAGCGAACACGACCCTTTTCACCCAAGGATGCCAGAATGGGGGAAACGCCGATATAGTCCAGCCCGGCCGCCACGCTGTGGGTCTCCTTCATCTGCCCATCCTCATTTTGAAGGAAGTAGGTTTTGTACCCCTGGGCCACGCCCGGGCTGCCGTCCGATGATGCCAGCCGGGCCGCGTGTTTGCCCGTTTGAAGTCCTTTCCCTGCGGCTTCAACGCCCACCAGTTCCACTGCGTCATCCAGGAAACCGCTGAATATCCCCAGGGCATTGGAGCCGCCGCCCACGCAGGCATAAACCCGGGATGGGAGTTCCCCCGTCTGTTCCAGAATCTGTTTACGGGCTTCCTTGCCGATAATGGACTGAAAATAGGACACCATTTCCGGGTAGGGGTGGGGGCCGCACGCCGTGCCCAGCACATAGTGGGTATGGTCCATGTGGGAGACCCAATCCCTGAAGGCTTCGTTAATGGCATCCTTGAGGATTCGTGATCCATCCTTTACCGCCACCACCCGTGCGCCGAGACGTTCCATCCAGAACACATTGGGCCGCTGTCGCTCTACATCCGTTTCTCCCATGTAGATGGTGCATTCAAGTCCGTATTTGGCCGCCATGGTGGCGGTGGCCACGCCGTGCTGCCCCGCCCCCGTCTCGGCGATTACCCGGGATTTTCCCATCCGTTTGACCAGGAGACCCTGCCCCATGACATTATTGGCCTTGTGGGCGCCGGTGTGGTTGAGGTCTTCTCGCTTGATATAGATTTTCGCGCCCCCAAAATGACGGGTCAGATTTTCGGCAAAGGTGATGGGGGTGGGTCGGCAGGAATAGGTGCTCATAACCTGCTCATATTCCTTCCAGAATGAGGGATCTGCCTTTGCGGTTTCAAAGGCCGCAACCAGTTCCTCAAATGTTGAGACCAGAATTTCAGGGATGAACGCGCCCCCGAATGGTCCGTAATAGCCCCGATGATCCATTGTGTTTATACCTCCGGTGATATGGTAGGGGCACGGCGCGCCGTGCCCTTACGTTCATAGTTTTTTATTTTTTCCATAAAGATTCGCATCCGCCCATGGTCTTTTATGCCCGGTTCTTTTTCGATGCCGCTGCTGACGTCGATGGCAAAGGGGGCCACCCGCTCCAGCGCTTCCGCTATGTTGTCGGATCCCAGTCCGCCGGACAGCACCATGGGAATACCTGTTTCCTTGGCTTTGAGTGCCAGGCGCCAGTCAAAGGTTTTGCCCGTGCCGCCGTTTAAGCCCTTTTGATAGGCGTCCAGGAGGATGGCCCTTACATGGTCTTTAAAGTCCGTGATCTCTAAAAGAGATTTTTCTCCCTGAACCCGAAAGGCCTTGATGACCCTGGGGGCCAGGTCGGAACAAACCGAGACGGGTTCGTTTCCATGGAGCTGAATCAGGTCCAGACCACAGAAGTTCGTGATCTCCCGAATTTTTGCCGATTGTTCGTTCACGAAAACACCCACGGTTTTGACAAATGGCGAGATTCTCCGGGTGATGTCCCTCGCTTTTTGAGGGGTGACTTGTCTGGGGCTATTCGCAAAAACGAATCCCAGCGCATCCGCCCCCAAGTCAACCGCCGCCTCGGCATCCGCCATACGGGTGATACCGCAGATTTTTACCTGTACCACTGTTTGGCTCCTGTTTTGAATTAGCTTTTAGCCATTAGCGGCCAGCAACTCCGCTGCTTTCCGGCCCGGATCATCCGCCCCCATGAGCGCCGAACCCACCAGGACCGCCTGAATGTTCAATCCCTTGAATGCCTGGATGTCTTGTCTGGAACCAATGCCACTTTCGCTGACCACCACCCGGTCCGGGGGGATGAGAGGCGCCAGCTCAAGGGTGGTGTGGGTGTTGATTTCAAAGGTATCCAGATCCCGGTTGTTGATGCCGATGATGTGGGCATCGCATGCCAGTGCTTTTTTAAGGTCCTGTTGATCGTGGATTTCAATAAGTGCCGCCATTCCGTATTCTCGTGTGGTATCGAACAGACACTTTAATTGTTCCACGGATAATATCCGGGCGATAAGCAGCACCGCGTCGGCGCCGAAAGCAGCGGATTCGGTTATCTGAATTTCATCAATCATGAAATCCTTTCGAAGAATGGGCAACGCAACAGCCTGTTTGAGCACGGGAAGATTTTTCAGATCCCCCTTGAAAAATTTACGGTCTGTTAACAGGGAGATGGCGGCGGCACCGGCTTTCTCATAAGCGCGTCCGATGGACAGCGGATTGTCCCCCTCTCGAATGATGCCAGCCGACGGCGATCCGAATTTGATTTCGGCAATCAGGTCAACCCCATCGTTGGACGTCAGGGCCTTCTTGAAATCGCGGATACCGCCTGGACAGTGCTCCTCCGGCAATGCCGGCCGTCCCTTTTTCAGGTGTGCCACTTCCCTCTTTTTTTCTTCCAGAATTTCAACCAGTTTGGCGTGCATCTATAGTTCCTTTCGCACGAAATCGGTGCATCTGCGGCTGAAATCAACCAGTGCATTCAGCTTTTCCATGGCCTTTCCCGAGTCGATAACGTATTCCGCCCGTTTGATGCCTTCAGCAAAATCCGTATCCAGCCCCGAGGCAACATAGGCTGCGGCGGTGTTTAAAAGGACCATCTCCCGCTTGGGGCCTTTTTCACCTTCAAGGATCTGACGGATGATCTCCGCATTCCGTTTAGCATCGCCCCCCTGTATGTCTTCATTGGCGGCCCGCTTAAAGCCATAGGTTTCCGGTTCAATGTGAAAGGTCTTGAGCTCGCCGTTTTTGAGGTGGGTTATTTTTGTTTTGCTGCAAATGCTGATTTCATCGTAAGTGCCCTCTCCGCATACGACAAACGCTTCCCTGACTCCCAAGTTTTTCAGTACGCCAGCCATCATTTCCGTAAGCGTTAGGGCATAAACTCCGAGAACCTGGACATTGGCGCCCGCTGGATTGGTTAATGGCCCCAGGAGGTTAAAAAAGGTCCTGAGCCCGATTTCACGTCTTGGTCCAGCGGCGTATTTCATGGCCCCGTGAAAACTGGGGGCGTAGAGAAATCCGATACCCACCTCGGCCACGCATCGTTCCACATCCGTGTGGCTGATGTCCAGGTTGACGCCCAGATTCTCCAAAACATCCGCACTGCCGCAAAGACTGGATACCGCGCGGTTGCCGTGTTTGGCCACCCGCAGTCCGGCGCCTGCCGCCACGAAAGCGGTGGTGGTGGAGACATTGAAAGTTCGGGTGCCATCCCCGCCGGTGCCCACAATGTCCAGAAGGGTTTTGTCTTCCGCATTGGTCTCGGTCCGGTCGATGCTGACCAGATGGTTATTGACGTTGATTTTTTCGGCTTTCTCGCGCATGACCCTGGCCGCTCCTGTAATTTCCTCCACCGTTTCGCCCTTCATCCGGAGCGCGGTCATAAATGCGCCAATCTGTGCGGGGGTCGTTTGTCCGGTCATGATTTCATTCATAGCCGAAATCATTTCTTCTTCCTTCAGATCCTGTCTGTCAACCACTTTAGCGATTGCCTGTTTAATCATGGTTCGATTTTCCTTAAAAAGTTTTTCATCATATCCATCCCCGCATCGGTTAAAATCGATTCCGGATGAAATTGCACCCCTTCCATGGGGTATTGTTTATGCCTGAGCCCCATGATTTCTCCCTCCTCTGTCCAGGCGCTTACCTCAAACCCATCCGGTATCCGGTCGTTGTTGACGATCAGGGAATGGTAACGGATGGCAGGAAAAGGATTGGGTAGATTATGATAAAGGGTCCGGCCGTCATGGAATATGGGGCTTGTTTTGCCGTGCATGATCCGGTCGGCTCGGATTATTTCACCCCCGAAGGCGGCGGCCATGGATTGGTGCCCCAGGCATACCCCCAACACCGGAATCTTTTTGCCGAAATGCCGAATGGCGTCCACTGAAACACCCGCATGGTCCGGCGTTCCCGGGCCGGGGGAGACCAGCAGGGCTGTTGGCTTCAACGCTTCCAGCTCTGGGATGTTCACCTGGTCGTTTCGTCGCACCAGAATTTCTTTTCCCAATATCTGTATCATCTGAACCAGATTGTAGGTAAAGGAATCGTAATTATCAATCATCAGAATCATTTCGTTTATGTCCTCCCGATGGCCTGAAACATGGCGCCCGCCTTGTTCAGGGTTTCCTGGTATTCCTTTTCCGGATCGGAGTCGGCTACAATGCCAGCGCCCACCTGAATGGAGAGTTGATCGTTGTGCAGGGTCATGGTGCGGATGGTAATGCAAAAGTCCATGTTGCCGTTGAACCCAAAATACCCGACGGCCCCCGCGTAAGGGCCCCTGGGTGATGATTCCAGTTCATGAATGATTTCCATGGCCCGAATCTTGGGGGCACCTGAAACCGTTCCCGCAGGAAATGACGCCATGAAGAGGTCCAAGGCGTCTTTTTCCGGGCTCAACCTGGCTTCCACCCGGCTCACCAGGTGCATGACATGGGAGTAACGCTCCACCTCCATCAATCTGGGAACGGTTACGGTTCCCGGAGAAGCCACTTTTCCCGCATCATTCCTGCCCAGATCCACCAGCATGATATGCTCAGCCCTCTCCTTGGGATCCGCCATGAGTTCCTGTGCCAATGCCTGGTCCGATGCCTCATCCTTCCCCCTGGGGCGCGTTCCTGCGATGGGGCGCAGTTCAATGAGACCGTCGGTGAGGCGGACTAAAATTTCAGGGGAAGCACCGATCAGCCTGGTTTCTCCGAAATTGAGATAAAACATGTAGGGCGACGGATTGATGCTTCTGAGCTTTCGATAGAGGGAAAAATCCTCTCCTGATACGGTTCCCTGGAATCGTTGCGACAGGACGATCTGGATCGCGTCTCCGGCGGCGATATATTCTTTCGCCTGCGCCACCGCCGCCATGAACGGCTCTTTTTTGACATTGGACGTAAGCGCCGAGACCTTGACGGCGTTCCCTTTCGCAATGATGGGAACAGGTTGTTCGAGTTCGGCAATGGTTTCATTTACCGCATGGCATGCCTCTAAATAGGCGGCTTCCGGATCTTTGTTTTCCGACAGGTGGGCATGGGCTACAACTGTAATTTTGTGGGTCAGGTGGTCAAAGATGATGAGTCGTCGGGAGGCAGTGAAAATGCATTCGGGCATGTTCGCGTCCGGACAATTCCCGGGGACCGGTTCCCAGGTTCGAATCAGGTCGTAATTGAAAAAGCCCACGAGTCCCCCTTGAAACGGGGGGAGATCATCTGATGCCACCGAACGGTATCGGGATGTCAGGTCCCTCAAAATCTCCAATGGATTTTCGACATGGCTGAGGGTTTCGGTTTCGTCATCCCTTGTGATCTCCATTCGTTGGTCGACGAACCGGACCACCAGAAGGGGCTTGTATCCGATAAAACTGTATCGCCCCCAACTGGTTCCGCCGTCAGCGCTTTCCAGAAGATAGGAGAAGACCTTGTTTTTTATTTTCAGATAGGCTGAAACTGGGGTTTCCGTATCCGCCAGAAATTCCCCATATACCGGTATCAGATTACCTTGTGCTGCCATCTGCTTGAATCGTGAAAGTGAAGGTTGTATTTCCAAAATGCCTATTCCTCTTTAAACGGGTTCTTCAAGATAAAAAAAGGGCCGTGGAAAATTTGTCCCACGGCCATTTTTGTCAGTATGCATCTATAAAAAAGACCGTGGAGCCCTTGATGAAGTGCGCTACGGTTTGTTTGGTTCAGGATACTACTGCTGGTTCCAAATTCAGGTTGGCGCACCTCCTCTGTATGAAATGGCGCCACCACCAATTCCTCAAAACAGCCATCGTATTTTCATTCTCATAAGTTTCCATACCATAGCACCTAGTCTCTCAGGAAAAAAATGTCAAGTTTTTTTATGGCGTCGTAAAAAGTCCCATCTACTGCGTTTCAGAAAACAAGGGCAGCCACACAGGTCTGCCCCTACGTCCCCAATCCGTAGGGGCGGACCTGTGTGTCCGCCCTTCCG
>JAFCZI010000434.1 GCA_019314425.1 Deltaproteobacteria bacterium
CAACAATCCATCCCAGGGGGCCGGCACCGGTTGCATCGGAGGCCATCCTGAAACTCATGAAGAACTCCTGCCCCGCCAGTGAGCTCAAGTCGTAACGACTTGCCGCGAAACCACTGCTGGAACCGACAAATGCATCTCGACCACCGAGAGTGTTGGAATCATCAAAGGCATTGTAAATGGAACCATCGTAACCCTGACCGTCGTCAAACAGGTGGCCGATGTCCGTCCATGCAGGCTGGTCATAGGTGGCGTACTCAACCACGCTGCCATCATAGTAATCGCCATTTGAGGATTCAAACGCAAAGGCGTGACGAAAGTATAAATAGGCATTGGCAGGGATGGTGACCGGTACGTACGATTCTATAATCGAATCAGATGCTGTATCGATATCACGGACATACAGGGAGAAATCTCCTGAAGTAGCATAACCATAGATCCAGTCCCAGTCATTTTCAGTGCCACTAAGAGTGTAAAAGTACCATTCTGAGACGTCGGTCTCCATGTCGTTTGAATACGCAATGGCACCTGGCTTAAAACTGTAAGGACACATGGGCGTGTCCTTATTGTTTTGAGGACGCGTATCCATCTCTACGGCCCTGGTGGCGTTGCGTACTTCCCAACAATCATTGATATCAATATCATCGGTGCCTACCAGGTTTATGCAACCCTGGAACAGGGCCTCATAGAGGTCAGCAAAGTCGGAACCTGATGTCAGGAAATTGGTCTGAGCTTCGTAGTAAACTTTTGCAACCTTGTTTATTCCAATGCCGGTAATTATAAAACCATTGAATGTATCCCCATCGGTCATCAGGTAAGCGGCCTTATTATTGATGGCACTGTTGGAATGCACACCACCACCGTCAACAGATGAGAGCCAGTAATTTACACTGCTCATTTTGTCCGGATCGCCGAAATTACCAGGTGTTTTCATATCGCGAATTGCGCCGCCGAATTCATTGACATCCTCACCTATCAACCAGCGAACTCCGGGGGAATCATTTCCCTTGCCATTAGTCAGGTCTATAAACTCACCCCAGATATCCGAAAGCGACTCATTGATGGCGCCCGACTGGTAGTAATAAAACAGGACCGACTCATAGTCGGTGACGCCATGTGTTAATTCATGAGCAACCACATCATCGCCATCGGCAACTCCGTCGCAATAAACCATTTGCCAACCATCCCAGAACGCATTCGGGCATTGACCGGGCTCAGCCCAATGCACGGTTGATGTTATTACGCCACCAATGTCATCAATGCCATCTCGGCCGTGCATCGTGGCATAAAAATCATAGGTGTCGCCGGCAAAGTCATGGGCATTGATAACATCTGTATCGGCCAGCGCACAGCCGGGGAAAGCATTTGCCTCTGCACAAACCAGCGTTCCAGGCAGGACATTCGTGCCACCGCCATCATGGGTCTCACGGTTCCTGGCCGTGTGCACCTGGTTAAAGTGCAGGTTAATTGAACCGCTATGAGCATCAACAAGGATCATTTCACGAATCGGTGCTGCATGCCTTGGGCTGACTTCGATACGCCATACGAGACTGGGTTCAAGTACGCTGGGTTTGAGTAAGCTCGCATCGTAAATGGAGAGCAGGGGCTCACTCGCCTGCAAGTCTGAAATATTTAATGAATGCCATTTGGCGGCAGACGCCAGCGCTACCGTACGCGCCTTATCCGGTGTCAGTGTTGGCGTCACCGAAAGTGATAACTCCGGAGCAACTTCACCGTTAATGGAAAGCAGTGCATTTTTTGCGTTGAGATTGATGATTAATTCGCCCCCAAAGACTGGTACTCCACTGTGCACCTGCTGATATCTCAAACTGTTGCGCCCTCTGGAACGCTGGTTGCTTTTTATCAGCCGTAATTGATTGGCTGCATCGGCGATGCCGAAGCCTGAACCATATTCGCTGGCAAAGGCGAGCCCGAAGGCCTCGGGGGAGGCTGCCTGGGGAGGTCGTTTAAGATGGACAGGGCGGCCTGGCTGAGTGCCGATAAATCTTGTGCGCCCGGTTTGGTCTTTTTGAGAAACACGTGCGCCTGCAAGTTCCAGACTGGTCGCAGGGTCTGCGCCCCATGCGGGTGTGGTCCAGGCTGTTTGTGCTAAAAAGAGCAAACATAAAACTGCGACAGAGCCGTTGATACGGCTTCGA
>JAFCZI010000126.1 GCA_019314425.1 Deltaproteobacteria bacterium
AAGATTTCCCAGGACAGCCAACCGGTTCAGTAAAACCTCGGTATCGTGAATCTCCTCCGGGATAACGTAAAGATCATAAGACGGTCGATTATCTACCAGGATTTTTCCGCTGCGGTCCCGAATCACCCCTCTGAAAGGCGCCATGCTCTGAAGCCGTATTCGGTTATTTTCGCTCCTGTCCCGATAGGCTGATCCGTTCACGATTTGCAGAAACCACAGCCGGAGGATAAGAACACTGAAAATCACCAAAACGAACAACACCGCGATTTTCAGCTGTTTTGCGAAAATATCCTGAGATACAGGATCAAAATTTGATGTTTTCAAGGCTTCTTCACCCTTGTTCTTCCATTTCTATTGGGTAACGGGGTCAGGAGATGAAGGATCAGCCATAAAACAAAGACGGCATACGCTCAATTCTCATCCGGTGAAGCCCCCGCAGCCATTCTGTTGGAAATCCCTCGCAAATGGTTGAATAACTGAAAAAAAAGTGGCGCAGCCAAACCGGTAACACCGATGGAGACAAGGGAAACCCACAGAAATGTTTTTGAATAAATAATATCCTGGGAAAAAATGCGAAGAAGAACTAACAGCATGGCATTTTTCAGAAAAACCGAAAGCGCAACAATAATGATCTGCCCTTTCGGGTTCAAGAGGTCAAAGAACCGTGATCCCACAAGGATCACAAAGAACATACTCAGGTAGGCGGCAGAAAACAGACCCTGCAATCCTCCTGAAAAAATATCAATCAGAAAACCCTGGCCCAGAGCAAAAACACCCGCCCATATCTGACCGGATATCAGGAAAAGATACGCCGTCAGAATCACCAGAAAATCCAGGTCAAAAAAATCCAGTCCCCAGGGATTACCCCAGATACCGGTTAAGAGGGTTGCGACGCCCCCGCCCACCCATGCCCACACATAGAAGCCTATCGGCCTGTTTCCTGAAGTTTTGACGGCACAGTCCTCTCGAATCCCGTAAACCCCGGTGCCATTTTACATCGGGGCAATTTAGTCCATTGAAGGCCCTGACTCTTTTTTACGTTCTTCGCGCGGCGCTTGCAGAATAACCAGAACCTCCTCCAATTTTGAAAAATCCGCAGCAGGCGTCACTTCTATTTTCTTGAAAAGCGTCCCCTCCCCTTCTTCCACCTTAGAAATGGTTCCAACGGGAAGACCTTTTGGGAATATCCGCCCCAGACCCGATGTAATCACCACATCCCCTTCCTTCACATCACCGGACTTGACCATATAATCCAGTCGGCAAACCTGGGCTGACTGCCCTCTGACCATTCCCCGGTCACGGGATCGCTGCACGAGACAGTCAACCGCACTGTTCTGATCGACAACCAACAGCACCTTGGCATAGTGCGGGGAGACGGAAACGATTCGGCCCACAACGCCGGAAGCATTAACCACAGGCATATCCAGGTTAATTCCCGACTTCGTCCCCTTGTTGATAACAACGGACTGAAACCACCCCGTGGGATCGAACCCCACAACCTGAGCAACAACAGTCGGACGGCTGACCGCTTCCTTGAACTTCAGAAGATCGGATAGGCGCTCATAGGTGGCCACCCGTTCCCTGTAAAGACCATTTACCCGTTTCAGGGCATCCAACGCCAGCTTCAAACGCCGATTTTCCTGCTGAACATCCACCAAATGGAAATAATCTTCCCAGAGGTCCGCCAACAGTTTCACGGTCTGTCTGAAAAGGCTCTGAACCGGCGTTACACCCTCAACAACCAGTTGCTCAGCCGAGGTCCAACTGCCACGCTGAATGGCATTTGAGGAAAGCAAAAACAGCGCAAAACAGATAAGCGCCAACCAGACCCAGATTTTCGGAAAACGTCTTTCACGCTGCAATGGTTGATCCACCCACGTCCGCCAAAGGACAGTTCAAATGAATAAATGATACCTAAAAGCTGCATTCATTTTTTTCAAAGAGAGGTCTAGCACCCATTATCTCAGTTTATTGCCCCCCCCCAAAAAAAAGGCAGCAAAACAACACCGAAATGCCGCCTGAAATATCACAAGATTTCGTCCCTTTAGTTCGAAAAAGTCGAACCCCTCGGCAAAAGAGACGCTTGCAGCTTTTAGGTGATATATTGTTTTGATGGCGTCGTAAAAAATCCCATCTACTGCGTTGCAGTGATTTTTCAGAATCTCAACATACCACATGTATACCTGCGATCCTGAAAAATCACTACGCCTTGTATATGGAACTTTTTACAACGCCATCTACAGATGGATTTGGAACTTTTTACGAATGCATCATTATTTGGTACGGAAGCCAAAAGTCCGGATCAAGAGTGCAGCAAAGATTTTATCGAATGGTAACCTCTTTCAGGATATTGATATTCTCAAGGGCCCTTCCGGATCCCAGCACCACCGTGGACAATGGGTCCTCCGTAATGGTCACCGGCAGTTTTGTTTCTTCTCTTAAGAGAACGTCAAGATTTTTGAGTAAGGAGCCCCCTCCGGCCAGGACGATTCCCGAATCCACAATATCCGCAGCAAGCTCGGGGGGTGTTTGTTCCAAAGCAATCCGAACGGTTTCCACAATGGTCTCAACCTGCTCAGAAATCGCCTGCCTCACTTCGTCGGAATCTATGGTGAGGATCTTGGGGATTCCCGTCACCAGATCACGACCCTTGACTTCAATGGTTTCAGTCGTGTCTCCCGCATAGGCGTTCCCAATACCCGTTTTGATAATTTCAGCGGTGCTGATACCAATCAACAGGTTGTACTTCCTCTTGATGTGCTGCAATATGGCTTCATCCATCTTGTCTCCACCGACCCTGACGGATTTACTGTAAACAATCCCTGCCAGGGAGATGACCGCCACCTCAGTCGTTCCGCCGCCAATATCGACCACCATATTGCACGTGGGTTCGGTAATGGGCAATCCGGCCCCGATTGCCGCCGCCATGGGCTCTTCGATGAGAAAGACTTCCCTGGCGCCGGCGGATTCCGCACTTTCACGAACCGCGCGCTTCTCCACCTGAGTGATACCACTCGGAACACATATAATAATGCGGGGTCTGACAAGTGCCCTTCGGTTGTGGACTTTGCGAATGAAATGCCTCAGCATGGCCTCCGTAGTCTCAAAATCCGCAATAACCCCATCCTTCATGGGTCTGATGGCCACAATGTTGCCGGGGGTTCGACCCAGCATCATTTTTGCCTCTCTACCTACGGCCAGGACTTTACTGCCGCCTCGACCATCTTTTCTAACCGCCACCACGGACGGCTCACTTAGAACAATCCCTTTGCCTTTCACATATACGAGGGTATTTGCCGTACCGAGATCAATGGCCAGATCACTTGAAAACATACCCAGAATGGCGTCAAAAAACATCGCATTTCCCTCTCTTCTCGATTCACAATCTCAATAAAATAGATTTCATTTCCTGCCCATCCGGGGAAACTTCCATACAGAAAACAAAGCGCCGGGTAGCCAATGAACGATAAACAGCCCATCAGACCAGCCTCTATAAATATAGGATGCAACAAAAATTATCAATTAAAAAAATCATCATTGCCCGCATTGGGGTTAAAGCCTCAACAACTGACCCTGCTTACCGTTGAAAGTACGATGATGCTGTTCATTTTTCATCATGAGAATTGCCGTCCGGAAGAATTGCTGCTTGACAAATATAAACGTATGTGTTTATGTTATCGTTTATATAAAATTCCAACAAAGAGGCTCCATATCATTATGAAAATGACCTATCAACCCAGCAGAATAAAGAGAGCACGAACCCACGGTTTCAGGGCAAGGATGCAAACACGGGCAGGAATAAATGTTTTGAAAAGAAGAAGGGCCAAAGGACGGAAACGACTAACCGTATAAATGCCCCGTAAACCGAAACAATTCCCTCCAGGCGTGGGGGAAGAATTTTCTTTCCCAAAGGACGCGAGGCTCTTGCGTCGCGCGGAGTTTGTCAATGCAAATCGCTCCGGAAAACGTCGCCACATGAGGCACTTCATCGCCATTTCCAGAGAGAACACGCTGGGAATAACCAGGATTGGGGTAACCGCCAGCAAAAAAGTAGGCAACGCTGTCAGAAGGAACAGGGCAAAACGGCTGATCAGAGAGTTTTATAGGCTCAATAAAGCATGTCTTCCCAAAGGGTACGACATCGTTATCATTGCGAAAAAGGGCGCCGGCTATCTGAACTTGCGAAAAGCCGAAAAAGAACTTGAAGAAATCGTTACCTAAAAAAGGTTTCATGTATAGATGTAGATATATACCTATCTCTTTGATAGCCTTATATCAGCTGTGTGTCTCACCTTTTGGGTCGCCTTCCTGTCGTTTCTACCCAACATGTTCCACCTATGCTCGCCATGCCTATCACAAGTATGGGATCCTGAAAGGCAGCTTTTTGGCCCTTATCAGGATTTTAAAATGTCATCCGTTTCACCCCGGCGGATACGATCCTCTGGTATGATGTAATGGGTGTCATTTGAGGGACGCAGCACTGCTGTGTATTTTGACCTGGTATTGGAGGGCCGTGCCGTGCGGGTCTTTCAAACAAAACCTTATAGTGCCTTGTCAGCTGGTTTTCTGTCACAAAAAACAAGAAGGTCATGGGTTGAAAAACCTAAAACTTAAAACCCAAAACTGCGGCTCTGCCGCTTTAGAACTGAGTGGCTCAGATTATGGATAAAAAAACAATATTGGCTTTTACCCTATCCTTTGTCGTGCTTGTTGGATGGTCTCTTTTTTTCTCGCCTGAACCAAAACAGGCGCCCATCAAAAAGGATGCTACCGCACAAAACATCCAACCGGTGGCCGGAGATGGAAAAAGTCCCGTGAGTGTGACCGCCGTCCCATCCGCGAAGCCTGTTACAGCGGTCGGGCAGCCGGGACACCAGGTGGCAGAAAAGAGAATCGAAATTGACACACCGCTCTACAAAGTAGTCTTCAGCAATGTGGGGCCCACCATAAAAAGCTTTAAACTGAAAAAATATCGGCAAACAACCGATCCGGATTCTCCTTATGTCGAACTGGTCACCCTGGAACAGGGAATGGGTGACTATCTGACCATCGAGTTTGACGACAATACCGTCGGCAACGTGAACCATAAGACCTTTTCAGTGGACAAAGATTCCCTGACGCTCAATCAGGACTCCGAGCCCGCAACAATCGTTTTTCAGGGAACCCGCCAAAACGGTATTGCCATCACCCAGACCTACCGTTTTTTCCCCGATCGATATGGCATTGATCTCGCTGTAACAGCAACCAATCCAACCACCACCCCTGTAAACGGCGTTTTCAGGACAACCTTGAGGTCAGTGCCACCCAACGACAAAGGGAGCTATTATGCCTACGTGGGTTTTGCGCTGCTCCTGGACGATAGCCTGGATGAAATAGAGGTGGAAGATCCCGGCGAAGAAAAATCGGCCAGAGGAAAAATTGGTTGGTTCGCCTACGAAGACAACTATTTTATTTCAGCCATTGTTCCCGTCATACCCACCAAGGGCGCCTTTACAGGGAAACATCTTTCATCGGGGGTAATGGAAGGGGTATTCCTGCCTCCGGCAGTGTCTCTTCCGGTATCCGCCCAGGCCACCAGCGAATATCAACTTTACATCGGCCCCCGCGACCTGGAAGTTCTGAAAGAATTTGGCAAAAACCTTGATCAAGCCATCAATTTCGGATGGACGGATATCATCGCGAAACCGCTTCTTTATACCCTGCATTTTTTTGACCAGTACATCCATAACTATGGTCTATCCATCATCCTCTTGACCATTCTTGTCAAAATTTTATTCTGGCCGCTCACCCACAAGAGCTATAAGTCCATGAAAGAGATGCAGAAGCTTCAGCCCCGGATGGCCAAGCTCAGGGAAAAGTATAAAGGCGACAAGCAAAAACTGAACCAGGAAATGATGGGGCTGTATAAGACCTACAAGGTCAACCCCATGGGTGGATGCCTGCCCATGGTTGTTCAAATCCCGGTATTCTTTGCGCTGTTCAGGGTTCTGGGGGCCTGCATCGAGCTGAGACATGCCCCCTTTGTGTTCTGGATTAATGACCTCTCGGCACCCGATCGATTATTTCATTTCTCATTTCAAATCCCGTTTATGACACCACCTTACGGGATACCCGTTTTGACCCTGTTGATGGGCGGTTCAATGTTCATCCAACAGAAGATGACCCCCACACCGGGAGATCCGACTCAGGCGAAAATTATGATGTTTCTCCCCGTCATTTTCACGTTTATGTTCATTAATTTCCCTTCCGGCCTTGTACTTTACTGGTTGGTCAACAACCTCCTTTCCATAGGACAACAATATCGAATTTATAAACAACCGGCGTAATAACTGGAGGACACTCATGGAAACCTACGAATTTGAAGGAAAAACGGATCAAGACGCCATTGAAAACGCTTGCCGACAACTGGCACGCACCAAAGATCAGATGGATATTGTCATTCTTGAGCCAGGCTCAACCGGCATTTTCGGTCTTGTGGGGAGCAGAAAAGCCAAGATCAAAGTCACCATAAAACAGGAAGAGCCCCAAGCGGTTGAAGACGCGGTCGAAGAAGTGGTAGAAGAAAGAGTGGAAGAAGTGGCAGTCGCATCGGAAGATGTCCCCCCGGCGACTGATCCGGAAACGACCCCCCCGAACACCCGGGAAGATGAAATTGCCATTGCAAAAGAGGCCCTGGAAAATATCCTGGCCCTGATTCCCATGGAAGGGATCACCATTACGGGGAAGCTGGATGACGGCTCTATAAACCTCAATATAGATGGGGACAAAACAGGTCTTCTGATTGGTCGTAAAGGCAAAACCCTTGATGCACTCCAGTTTATCGTCAACAAAATTGTCAACAAGTCACTGGAAAAACGCTCCCGTGTCATCATCGACTCTGAAAATTACCGGCGGAGACGGCAGGAGTTCCTGGTCCAGATGGCGCTGAAAATGGGCGACAAGGCCAAGAAGATCAAACGACCTGTGGCCACCAATCTCCTCAATCCCCACGACAGAAGGATCGTACACCTGGCCCT
>JAFCZI010000127.1 GCA_019314425.1 Deltaproteobacteria bacterium
GGAAGTGCTCATCAATGATCCATCGGTCATCGAAACCTATGGGACGGATGAGGACATATACCATGTGATCGACAAGGTCATCGCTCAGAGTAGTCTCCAGTTCGATGAGATGGAGCGGGAGATTGAGGCACAGCTAGTACGCAACCGGAAACTGGTGCCGGGTTCTGCCGCCTACGAGGTCGAAAAGGATGAGATGTTCAGAAAAAAGGTGGGAGACCCCAAACGTGAGACCCACTACTGAAAGACCATCCTCAACGAAAAAAGATTTTCTGCGTTTCATTTGGTTTGACAGGAGCTTTTCATGGGCCGTAAAATAGCGTTTCTATTTCCGGGACAGGGTTCACAGTTTGCGGGCATGGGGCAGGAACTGGTAGATCAATTCCCCGGGGTTGAGCATATTTTCAGGGAAACGGACCGGATTTGCGGAAAACCCATCAGCAAACTTTGCTTTGAAGGTCCCATGCCGGAATTGACCCTTACGGAGAATTGTCAGCCGGCCATTACAGCCGTCAGCCTGGCCTGTCTTTCCGCCCTGAATGAATCGGGCATCAGGTCAAGCGTTTGTGCGGGTCACAGCGTGGGCGAATATGCTTCCATGGTTTCAGCGGGCATTGTCAGCGAAGACGATGCGCTCAGGCTGGTACATAAAAGGGGTGCGTTGATGCATCGGGAGGCCCTGGCCAACCCCGGCCACATGGCTGCGGTGATCGGCTTGGATATGACAGCGGTTCTGGAGATTGTGGCGGCGGCCAAGGCGGATGAAATTCTTGATGTTGCCAACCACAATACGGCCCGGCAGATTGTCATCACGGGGCAAAAGGATCCGGTGGCCCGGGCTGTTCAACTGGCTAAAGAGAAAAAAGCCAAAGCTATTCCCCTGAAGGTCAGCGGTGCCTGGCATTCGGGACTCATGCAGGGTGGTGTGGATGAATTCAGGGCGTTTATGGAAGATATCCCCTTCTCCTCCCCCCGGTCGGAAATGTTTTTTAATGCCACGGCCCGGCACGAAACTGATCCCCTGCGTATCAAGGATATCATGGCCAACCAGCTGGTGAGCTCAGTGAAGTGGTATGATATTATGCAAAAAATGCTGGATGACGGCGTTGACACTTTCATAGAGGTGGGCCCGAAGAAAGTGTTGGCCGGACTGCTCAAAAAGATTATTTCCCCCGATTGTTCCGTCCGTGTGTTCACGGTTCAGGATCCCAGGGATCTGAAAATCGTGCTGGAAGAAATTTCCTGAAGCATTCCTTTTCTGTCCTAATTTACGCCCCCCCCGCAGAACATCTTTGATGGTTTCTCTCCCTGTGTTTTCCCCTTCATAAGCCAGTAGATAGCGTTTTACGTCCAACCCGCTGCTGAACCCGCCGAGGCCGCCCCCGGCAGCCACAACGCGGTGTCACGGAAAGATCAGGGGCAGGGGGTTTCTCCCCATGGCCTGTCCCACGGCCCGGGCCCCTTTGGGGCTTCCCGCCATGGCGGCCACTTCTTTGTAGGTTTTGGTTTCCCCAAACGGGATTTTGGCGATGGTTTTCATGACGGACCATTGAAACGGGGCGCAGTCAACATCCAGGTCAAGTTCAGCCAGGTCCATTTCAGATTGATGGCCCTGATTGGATAAAACCGCTTCAATCGCCTGCTGAAGGGGTTGGTTGGCATCATGGTCTTCCACCCATTCTGAATTCGGATAAAGTCTTTTAAAAAACCCCGTGGCATCGGGTTTTGAACGTAAACTGAGACCGACGCGAAGGGCGCCTTTTTCTGTGGAAGCCATATGGATATAAAGGCGATCGAGTTTCATGCTTCCGCAGTAGATTTTTTGTAAAGACGCCCCTGCCATGTCTGCCTCCTTTCAAGTGTATCTTGAATGCATTTCAGGTTCTCCATTTTATGAATGGCCCACTCCGGCGCCAGCAGATCGGATTTCCCGGGATCTCCGGTGAGCCGCTGAATCACTACGGCGGGGGGCAGAAGTTCCAGGAAGTCTACCACCAGGTTGGCGTATTCATCCCTTTCCAGGCAACGGTATTCCCCTTTTTTGTAACGTTCGGCCAAAGGGGTTCCGCGTATCACGTAAAGGAGATGGATCTTGATCCCGTAAACGGGTAGCCCCGCGATAAACTGCGCCGTTTCCAACATCATCCCACGATCCTCACCGGGAAGCCCCAGGATCACGTGGGCGCATACGTTCAAGCCGACATTATGGGTCATGCGAACCGCTTTTTCGAAACATTCAGCGGAATGCCCCCGGTTGATGGTGTGAAGGGTTTTATCGTGGGCCGACTGAAGACCGTATTCCATCCAGACCAGATAATTTTTCCGGTAGAAACTGATCATTTCAAGGATTTCTTCATTGACGCAGTCGGGCCGGGTGCCCACCGAAAGACCGACCATATCCGGATGCCTTAACGCGTCGTCGTAGAGCCTTTTCAGATGGGCAACGGGCGCGTAGGTGTTGGTGAAAGATTGAAAATAGGCAATGAATTTTTGAGCTTTATAGCGTTTGCGGATGAATTCCCCGGCTGTTGCGATTTGCCGGGAGATGGATTCCCGATCCTCTGAAAAAGCCCCCGTGCCAGACCCCCGGGCATCGCAGAAGATGCACCCGCCCCGGGAAACGGTTCCGTCACGATTGGGGCATCCGAGTCCGGCATCCAAGGAGATGCGTTGGACCCTTTCGCCGAACTGTTCTCTGAGGTAGGTGTTGAAATCTCGGTATCTTTTCAAGAGGATTTCGCTGCGGGATGATGGTAAATTTAAGGTATAGGAATTTCCATTTTTCTGAGTCAGTATTATGCACCGCAAAGAACGCAGAGAAAAGATTTTTTTGTTTTTAAGCCTTTACGTTCTTCGCGCTTTTGCGTGAGATTAAGCTCGCCCGAAGGGCGCTAAGTTCTCAGCAGTTTATGATTATGCCCTGAAAAAAAGCGCTTTTTTACCAAAGCAGCAAAGAAGCGCTTGAAAATTTTCAAAGGGTTGGCACAAACAAGCGGTTCGGCCCACATTTGAAATCAGCCGACGGCCACCTGTTGTTTTAATGCCTCCTCCGATTCCGGATCCACATTATAACAGGTAATACAACAGGAAAGACACCGTTCGCTTTCCTTCAATGCCTGTTCTTCGGTCAGAACCTGGTCCACTTCCACAAAGGATTTGATCCTCTCGTCTGCCGGCAGCTCCTCCATGGGAGATCGGGGCTTTTTGACGATGCCGGGGACATGGTCGAATTGGGATTCAGGGATGAGGTCTTTTCCCATATGTTCCGTCGCCCCTGCTTTGACGTCTTCGCCCATTACATATTGATGGATCGATCTGGCGGCCCTTCTGCCGCCGCCGATGGCGGTGACCACCAGGGCCGGGCCCGTGGCTGAATCGCCGCCCGCAAAGAGATAGGGAATGTTGGTTTGCAGGGTTTTGGGATCGGTTTCCACTGTGTTCCGTCGGGTGGTTTTCAATTCGGCCAGGCGTTTTTGGTCCCGTTCCACAAAGGATACATCCGGGGCCTGACCGATGGCGGTAATGATCATATCGGTCTTCAGCCGGGTTTCCGAACCTTCGATGGGGACGGGACGACGTCTGCCGCTGGCATCCGGTTCGCCCAATTCCATTTTCAGGTATTCCAGATGGGTACAGTGCCCTTCAGCATCGCTCACCACTTCCTTGGGCGCAGTCAGGAAAATGAATTCCACGCCTTCCTCATCAGCGGCCTCGATCTCAACCGGGTTGGCCGGCATTTCTTTCCGGGTTCTTCGATACGCCAGGTAAACCTTTTTGGCGCCGTAGCGAAGGAGGTTTCGGGTGCAGTCGATGGCGGTGTTTCCGCCGCCGATGACCACCGCTGTATCTCCCATGGGCAGCATCTCTCCGCCGGCCAGGCGGGAAAGAAAATCAATGCCCGTGTAGCATCCTTCCAGATTTTCACCTTCAACGCGCAGCAGGGAATCCTTCCAGGCGCCGATGCCCATGAAAACGGCATCGTATCCGGCGGCCACAAGAGATGTCAGATCAAAATCGTCACCGAATTTCACCTGGGTATGGGTTTCGATCCCCAGGTTGAGAATCCCTTGAATTTCCCAGTCCAGCGTTCTCTTGGGAAGCCGGTATTCCGGAATACCGTATCGAATCATACCGCCCAGCTTGGGCATGGCTTCGTATATGGTCACGTCATGACCCATCCGTCGAAGGAAAAAAGCACAGCTCAATCCCGCAGGACCCCCGCCGACAACCGCGATCCGTTTGCCGGTGGCCGGTGCCACGGAAATGGGAAAACGCTTGCCCGAATTCATCTCATAATCGGCCGCAAAGCGTTTCAATTGATTGATGGAAACCGGTTCATCTTCCACCCCGCGGCGACAGTAGTCTTCGCAGGGATGGGGGCAGACCCGGCCGCAGGATAGCAGCAGGGGGTTGCGTTCACGGATGGTATGGACCGCCCCTTCGTAATCGCCTTCTCGAATCTGAGCAATGTAAAGGGGGATATTGATCTGGGCCGGGCAGATCTGCCGGCAGGGCGCCAGAGAGTCCTCTTGTGTGTTGAAATGAAGCAGACGCTCGGACGGGGTTTTTACGGTGAGTATGTTTTTGGGACAGGTCCGTTCACAGGCACCGCATCCCACGCATTTTTCCTCATCTACAACGGGAAACCCTTCAGGGCCTATTTTCAGGGCGTCAAACAGACAGGCCTTCACGCAGTCGCCATAACCCAGACAACCGACGTCGCACTCACGTTTGCCCTCATCCAGCATCATCTGGGCCCGGCATGAGCGAATGCCTTCATAGAGATAACGTACCTTCGCCCGATCTCCCCCTGTGCAGGGGTTTGAACAGTTGGACGCTTCTGCAAGGCCCCCGGCGATTCCCATAACGGCGGCGACGGCCTGGGTGGCCTCATCTCCCGCGACGATGCATACATTGGCAGGTGCCTGCCCTTTTACCACGGCCACCGCTGCGGCGGAACACCCCGCGTAACCGCATCCACCACAGTTGGCACCGGCCAGACAATCTTCCACCTGGCCGATTCTCGGGTCCTCATAAACGTAAAAAACTTTGGACGCGAGGCTGAGTACAATGCCCAATACCGCTCCCAGACCACACATGACAAGCAAGGCTGGAACCATTATAAAATCCTCCGATTTGAAATTTGAGACCTGGAATTTGAAGGTCCCGTAAAAAGTCACGAATCTATCTATAGATGGTGTTGTAAAAGGTTCCATATACAAGGCGCAGCGGTTTTTCAGGATCGTCGGGCATACCTGTACGTATGTTGAGATTCTGAAAAATCACTGCAACGCAGTAGATGGGACTTTTTACGACGCCATCAAATTTGAAGTTTCAACTCTTACACGACACATATAGGCAAAACAGGGTTCATATGTCAACCATAAGCACGCATTTTGAGCGGAAAAATTGTAAATATTCGGCAGCACTCCATCTTCGCCTATTTTGGCTTGCTCACATAGCATTAGTATGCTACGCAGTCCCAAATAGACGAATATGAAGCACTGGCCAAACATTTACATTGTAAGCCGAATGTTTACGAAAAATTTGGAAAAATCCAAAACGTGTAAATACATTACCCAATTTCCAATTTCGGTATCTTTATTCGTATTTCCGATCCGTTTTGAGAATGGACGGCACATCAAAACAATTCTGGATGGCTTTGATGGTCCGCGGCAGTTGTGATGAGGGGACGACTCCGGTAATGGAAGCGATGGTGCAGCTCAGTCCCATGAGATTAACGCCGGCGGTTTCGAGGGCATTGAGCAGGTCCCTGACGATACCGTATCGATCTCCAAAGTGGGGGCCGTTCATGGAAAATGTTCCCACAGGGTCATGGGCGTCGATCTGTAACGGGTCAAGGATATGGGCAATGTTTTCTTTGTTGGAGCCCGCTTTTGTCAAGGGCAGGCAGAGATGCATGGCATCTGTGTTTCCCCGGGGTCGGCTTGCGACCAGGAAGGTGAGATCAAGCCCATGCCGGGAAACGCCTTTAAAAGCAGCACCCAGGGCTCTCATGTTTGAGGGTGCCAGCGTGATGTGCAACAGTTCCTGATGGTCCTGGTATTCCAGGCCGTAAACTTTCGGGTGTTTTTCCTGGTAGCTTGCGACCACTTCCTTGAAAAGCTTTTCCTTGCCTTTCTGGGCCAGTTTCCAGTCTGCCGGTGTTCGATAAGCGCCAAAAGCGAACGGGCCGAAAAGGGCGCTGCTGGCTTGTAACAGCAGCGGTTCTTCCAGAACTACTGAGATGGCTGAAGGGGAATGGGCAATGGCTTTTGGATGGATGCCCTCACGGACAAAGGCTTCAAAGACGGCCCCGGTGATGGCGGGCTTTTTCCGGTGGGGGAATATGGAAAGGATGGCCGCGTTCGACTGTTGATCGGGTCTCCCGTTGAGGGTTTCCGACAAAAGCCTGTGGGCTGCCCGCGCGTCTTTGAAGTCAACCACTATGTTGACCTGCCATCTCCCCGAGTTTTCCATAACACAGGTGACATAGGGAAGATTAATTTTGCGTTCCGCCAGAATACGGAACAACGACACAGGCAGGCACCTGTCAGACCCAAAAGGAGCCGGCGAGAGGAACACCGCCTCCTTTAATACTTTGAAGCCACCCAGCTTTTCCGGATCAGACATGAAAGTTCATAGAAAGGTTCAGAAGTTCGGGGGTAGAGACAAGGCATGCCTTGTCTCTACATCTTCCACCCCGGAACCCGGAACGATTTTTTAGAGCAGATTGCTGACGACTCCCCACAACCCTTCCGTATCAATGGGCTTGGCGATATAGTCATCCGCTTCAGTGGACATGCCGTCGGCATGGGTGTAGGTGGTGGTCGGAACCGCTTCTCCCACGGCGGTCAGGAGGACCACCGGGATATTTGATATTTCCGGGTTTGCCTTCATCTCGGCACAAAGCACATATCCGTCTTTCCGGGGCATCATCACGTCGAGCACAACCAGGTCCGGACGTCTTTCTTTTATGGACTCTTCCCCTTCCACGCCGTCATAGGCTCTTC
>JAFCZI010000435.1 GCA_019314425.1 Deltaproteobacteria bacterium
TTCATAGTTCTGCCACCTTTCTTGCCTGATGGTCTCCTCTTTCCATTTCTTGATTTTTGGGTTTTGTTTCAAACACATGGTCACGTCGGACTCAGAACGAACCATGAGGTAGATAAGCTGCTTTTCGCCGGTATATTCGGAGTCGGCGTAGATTTCTTCAAGAACATCCATATCAATGATTTTAAACAGATTGTTTTCGCAGAATTTGTACAATGCAGAGGTAGCGCGGGATCTACCTTCACAATATGCGATATTAATGATGGTGTTGGTCATGCTGTCCCAAATGATCTGGGGCCGATGGGCATACACCAGGTCGCCATTTTTGTCCGGGGACTTTGACAACATTTTGTCTTTGGGGTATCGACTGTCGCAGGGATCACAATGATAATCAATGGCGACGTGTTTGCCTTCAACAATATTGAGTTCCCGGGCTCTGCGGGATGCATCATTACGCAACTCCTGCAGATGTTCAAACCGCAGTTTATCAAAGGAGTCATAAAAGCGGCTTTTGGCCGGGTTCAAAGACAAGCCTGCAGCGATGGCCACAGAACGATCCGAGTTCATAGTATAATCATGGATGCTGGGAAAACCTGCAATGATGCGCAGAACATTCACAATGATGTTGTTTGTAATGTCGGTAGGCCGGAAACTGTTTGGACCGTAGGTGTGTAGCGCTTCTACAACGCCCAGTTGATCCAGAAAAGGGGCAACAATAATGGCACCGGGGTTGCTGATGGCAACTTTCCGGTAGGATAGGGTTTTGATGAAACGGCCAAAAGACAGGTTCACTTTGAGTCTTGCTTTTTGAATCAAATCCGGTATCCGTGATTTAATCGACTGTTTCGCGTCGGTTTTTTTATGTTGTACTTTGTCGGGAACCGGCTTGGAAAGAACGCCCCGGATAAGAACCGGTTTTTTAAACCGAGCCAATCCCCAGCGTTTGTACACCTTTTGAACATTGGCCTTTGAGCATTTCAAGTCTAGTTTTTTGATCATTTTAGTGGTGGACAGGGAGGGTGACATCAGCCGCTGTTCAATAATGTGCAGCTCAAGTTCCGAAGAAATTTTTTCGCCTGCGCGTCCCTGCTGAACCAAATCTAAAAGGCCCCATACGCCGTAAACGACATATCGATTTTTGAGTACATAAAAACGCTTTGGAGAAATGCCGAAGGTCTTGAGAAAAAGTCGAATTTGTCGCTTCTTAGAGCATTGAAAAAGGGCCTTCATCAACTCCACACGTTGTTGAAGGTGGTCCCGGTTAAAATTGAAAAAGGTCTTTGTCCTTTCTCTGACATCATGCATATGAGTCTTCCTGCTTTTCTGTTTTGCCACCGAATTGAGAATATGCTGAAGACCTTTAAAATATTCGACATCTTTCTCATTCATGCGATGTCCATACCCGTGGCATCGTTGCACCAACCGAATTTGTTCCAGGCTTCCTCCGGGTATCTCAAGGGCTTCAGCAAGGCGCATTGCATGGCTTGAGCGTTCATGTGGACGAGATAGTTTAATCAGAACAATGAGTTGCTCAAGGCGAGGATCAATATTAACAAAAGAAAGCTCCGGCAGAAGTCCCATTGATCCATAATCAATGAATGACTGCTCCCATTCCTTCAATTTCTGTCTGTTTATGCTGTGCGCATCAGCAACAGACCGCTGGCTTTTTCGACCAGCCCAGATACGATAAATTGCATCATAGGATTTGAAAAATGGTTCACCTTCATATTCAAACGGCACGGAAGACTTGGAATGGGCTAAGGCAGCTCTCACACGGAACGGAATTTGTGCAAAATACTTCCACGTGGCGTCTGTGAAAACCATTTTATCTGTATGCCCCAAAAAGTGTTCAATCTGGATGAATTTTCGCACTATCTGTAGTATGGAAATAGTAACCCAAATTTTGCTGAATTTCAAGGTTTTTTTGGGGTTTTTACAAAAAATAACCATTTTTTTTGATTGGCCATTGAGCCAAAAGAGAATTAAAAAACAAAATTATTTATTTACAATCAGATGTTTACAGGATAGATTCCGATATTTCGTAGTGGAAAAAGTAGTGAGTGACGAACGGTTACTATTTCCCCTACACAGATAGGGCGGGAAAGATATGATTTGGGGGTATTGATGTTTTATAAAATTTGAAAGTTTATTTCTTA
>JAFCZI010000436.1 GCA_019314425.1 Deltaproteobacteria bacterium
TAAGGAACATCGTTGACTTCGATGAATTGGTGTAGAGTTTTGGAAAAAACTACAGGAGCCTGTGATGCTGAGGCAGGCGAGTGTCTGGACGTTCCCGGCGCCTTGCATATAGCGACGCTGTCATCAGCGTATCCAGGAAACACCATCCGTTAAGATGCCTACCCGGATTTCTTCCCCGGGGCGGAACTGTTCCGGCATGGTTGCAAGTTCGCGCCTGGAAAGAGCAGTTCTGAAACATTTTCCTTCCGGATGGGTCAACTCAAGTTCAACCTGCCCATCCATGAAATTCAGATCCGTCACCCGCATATCCCCTTGCCAGCCATAAAAACTGTTATCTCTTGCCGGCATTGGTTCCACACACCAGTCGGGAATAATCAGACAACCCTGATCTTTTCCTTTAGATGTGGCAAAAGATGACATGGGCATATTAAAAGGCCCTAATGCTGTTTCAAACCCATGCTTTTGGATCGTTGCCGACAAAAAATTATGGATACCAACCAGTTCCGCCACCATCCGATCATGGGGTGATCTCAGGATTTCATCAGGCCGTCCTTGTTGAAGGATACTCCCGTCTTTCATTACTATCAGGTGATCTGCCAGGAAAAAAGCTTCGGTAAGGTCATGGGTTATGTGGAAGATAGTGACCCCTGTTTTCCGGTGGATTCTTTTTAGTTCCCGGCGAAGACGATCACGGGTTTGGCGGTCCAGGGCGCTTAAGGGTTCATCGAGAAGCAGCACATACGGTTTTAAAACAAGGGCCCTTGCAAGGGCAACCCGTTGTCTTTCGCCTCCGGAAAGGTTCAGGGGACGGCGCTCAAGGAGTGATTCAATTCCAAGAAAATCCGCCATCTTCCTGACTGTCTGCCGGACTTTTATCCCTGGATTTTTTTTTAACCGCAGTCCAAAAGCGATATTTTCGGAGACCGTGAGGTGCGGAAAAAGGGCATAATCTTGGTACACAACCCCCAGGTTTCTAATTGCCGGGGGAAGGCGGGTGGCATCCTGGCCATCAATGTATATCCGGCCCTTATCCGACCGGTGCAGACCGGCTATAGTTTCAAGAAGGACCGTCTTTCCGGTTCCCGTAGGCCCCAGGATAACCAGATATCCTCCCCGCTGTACGTGGAGTGAGATATTGTCAAGTCGAAATTTTCCCAGGTTGACGGTAATGTTGTTGAGTTGGAGCATATTAATCGTATTTTCCTTTTCCGGCAATGCTCCTTAGAAGGGCAAAGATTATCAGACACAGTATAATCAGGACTACCGCCACAGGAGTCGCGTATTTCAGGCCGTAGGCTTCAAAACGTTCCCATATGAGAACCGGGGCTGTCATGGGATGGTATGCCAAAATGATAACTGCCCCGAATTCAGAAATCCCCCGGGCCCACATCATGATTCCGCCTGAAAGGATGGCCCGCCAGCAAAGAGGAAGGCTTACTTTAAAAAAGGACTGCCAGGGTGATGCCCCAAGGGTTTGGGCTACACGCTCAAGGCGGGGATCAACAGACAGAAACCCGTCCCGCGCGGCGTTTACCAGGAAGGGGAAAGACACAAAGGCCATGGCCAGACTTATTCCGGTCTCGGTTCCCACAAAGCTCACCCCCACCGTGGAAAAGGCTTTTCCCATAAAAAAGCGTTTGCCATAAATCATAAGCAGGGCTATGCCTGCTGCTGTGTGGGGAATCATAACAGGAAGGTCGATTAAGCCTTGAACAAGACTGCGGCCCGGAAAACGCCATCTCGCAAGAGCGTAAGCCATAGGAACTCCGAAAATTGTGCCCGCCAGGGTCGCCCACAGGGCTGCTCGCAAGGTCAGGATAATGGAGTCCAATACCTCTTGATCGGAAATCGTAGACATGAGTACTTCGGGGTCGGCAGCAATTAGCATCCTGATTAAGGGGATCGCTACCAGCAGGATCAGGATGGTCCCCAAAGCGCCTATGACAGGTCTAAAGCTGTCCATCATCGCCCTTGTTTAACGGCCTGAAATCTTTTTTAGATCGGCCGGCAGCTTTAAAAGATCACCCGTTGCCTGCGGAACCGGAAGGGGCGGCTGGCCATTAAGTTCCATTATCCGTTTTCCTTCAGGGCCGAGCACAAAGGCTATAAACTTGGCCGCCAGATCTGACTCAGGGGAGTTTTTGGGAATGGTG
>JAFCZI010000437.1 GCA_019314425.1 Deltaproteobacteria bacterium
TCAGCTTTATTCCAAAGAGGCAGGCCTGACACGACTCGCTTATACCAGCTGGAAACCAAAGCAGGCTGTCTTAACTTTCAAAGAAAGATTTTACTCTGTTTATGCCAATGGCAGGCAGACAGATCTGCAGGCAGATTATTTTTATGATCATAGATGGAATCAGCAATATTACATCAGAGGACGAAAAGTCTGGCGTGAATTTGGCAACAATGGTTATGGTGCGACCGCTGGGTTCGAACAGAAAGCAAGGTCTAAAAATAACCCGGGCGTACAGATACAGTTAGATACATTGGTGTTGCAGCAAGATATCATTCACAGCCTGTTTTTAGGTATGAATAAAGATTTATCATCGACATTGCGCGGCCATCTCAATACAGCGCTGCAATATAAAAAGGTTGATGCTGTACAAAATAACAGGCTTATCGCGCTGGAAGCGGTTGCTGAGCAGATGCTGAAATCAAACTTGTTTATCGATTTTAATGCACGATATATCTATAACGAAAATATCAAAAATGAGTATCGCATCGGTCTCAGGTTGAGTTATCGCTTTGATGGTTACGGCTGGGGCGGGCGATGAAAAAATATCTTATTTTTATTCTGTTACTGTGTTTTTCGGTATCTATTCAAGCTGAAGATAATACGGTGCCCACAGCAGAAAAAGATAAAAGCTGGTGGAGCAAACGTCAGGATAATAGTGATATCTTTTATCCGCACAAGACTCATATGGATATCATGAAAAGCGACGGTGATGCATGTATGTTATGCCACCCGTTTAGTAAAAATAATGTGCATGATGAAAAGCTTCTCAAGCCGCTCAATGATATTAACAACGAACCGCTGGAAGCTATCTGCCATGACTGTCATGTAGACAAGATGAACGCACCGTCAGAATGTAATCTGTGCCACACAGAACCTTCTGCTATCTGGCCGCAAAACCATAACTATGACTACAAAAATAACCATGCAGAAGATTCGCGTGCTGATCAGAACAGCTGTGATGAGTGTCATAAGCAATTATCTTTTTGTACCGATTGCCACTTCAAGAGAACCTTGACCGGCAGCAAAGTGCATAAACTGGGCTACAGGACTATGCACGGTCTGGATGCGCGCATAGCGCCTGCAGAATGCGGCAGTTGTCACCAGGCAAATTATTGCAGCGACTGCCACCGCAGGAGTAAATAATGCACAAGTTATTACTCTTATCTTTTTTATTCATACTGGCAGCCTGTGATAACGGCACCAGCAATAATGCACCTGTTGATACTGATATTCTTCTCGATACAGACCACGGCGGTGGTGGCGCTGCATGGGGGCTAGTCGAATGTGATGCATGTCATGCCATTGCGGTGATCCATCAAAATGAAAGTGGTGTTCGTGACATAGTAAGAAACAGGGGGTTTGATACCTGTACAGGCTGTCATGGCAGCAATGGCACTGATGCTCAGCGGCAGTGTATCATCTGTCATAACGATAAAGATCTGCCAGAAACACCGATACAGTCAGGTAGTCACAAGCATGATTTTGATGCAGCTGCTGATAATGTTTTGCAGGACAGGCAGTGCATAGACTGTCATTACGCCTCCGACATGGATGGTGATTTTGAAATCAATCGTGACCTCACCCGTTACCCGGATGCCAGTGGTATCAACTCGCCCTATGCCAGCGGTGCAGATTTCTGTCTGCGCTGTCATAACCGTGATCATCAGCAGACAGACTTCCCGATAACAGGTAAGGCATTTGATGACCCGCTGATCGCTATCGAAGATACCTATACACTGGTCGATAAACACGGTGAGATAAATTCTCCCGGCACTGGCACCTATGCAGGTTTACGTACTGATTATGTCTATGGCAGCCGTGTCGAATGTACTGACTGTCATGCTATGCATGGTACCGCTAATAAAAAACTGTTTATTGATCAGTCAGACAAGGGCAGCAGCAAGCTTGATCCTGTGATACGTGATCTGCCGCATCCAGTCAATGTCAGCGGTGAAGATTATTCACAGTTATGTGTGCTCTGTCATGATATGGAAACGCTACAGGATGAGGGTGACGTAGATACAGGCAACGGGCTTTCAGGTGTTCACCTCACAGGCAGCAGCTGTATCGAATGCCACAGCCATGGTGAAGCTGTTCAGG
>JAFCZI010000128.1 GCA_019314425.1 Deltaproteobacteria bacterium
CTCATTGAAGCCCGCAACATTCAGATCATTCCCTTTGTGGCGGGCCGGGTCGACGAGGTCATCGATGCGTATTTGAGAAATACCCTTTGTCATAAGAAATTTCGAATGCCGGGATGTGGCGGTAGACAACAAAAGTTAAAACTGAGGAGGGATAGACATGAAAATTGCAGTGAGTAGTAGCGGCAACAATTTGGATTCTCAAATCGATCCGCGCTTCGGACGGTGCGCTTATTTTTTGATCGTGGATACAGAAAATATGAATGTTGAGGCGTTTGACAATGAAAGTATCTCACTGGGCGGCGGCGCCGGCATACAAGCAGCCCAGTTTGTGGCTTCCAAAGGCGCAAAAGCCATTCTAACCGGAAATGTGGGCCCCAACGCGGTGAAAACGCTTGGTGCGGCAGGGGTAGAAATTTTCGTGGGGCAAAATGGAACCGTCAGGGAGGCCCTCGAGAGATACAACAGGGGGGATTTGCAGTCAACCGGTGCACCCAATGTGGCCGATCACCACGGCATGGGTGGTGGTGGCGGCGGCGGAGGTCGCGGCATGGGTGGTGGCGGCGGAGGTCGCGGTATGGGTGGTACACCTCAAGGGACAGTGTCTCAGTCCGCCCCCATGTCCAGGGAGGAAAAATTGAAACGTCTGAAAGACCAAGTCAATCAGTTGCAGGAGCAGATAAAGGCCATTGAATAGAAACGCTTTAATGCGTATAAAAATACCGGAGGTTCACAATTTATGGCAAAGGAAAATTTAAGCCAACAGGATCAGCATAAAATACAGGATGTTGTGATCAAAGAAAGTCTGAACCGAATCAAACATAAAATCCTTGTGATGAGCGGTAAGGGAGGCGTTGGGAAAAGCAGTGTCGCGGCCTATCTGTCCGTGGCTTTAGCCAAGCGGGGATATAGGGTGGGGCTTATGGATGTGGATCTTCACGGACCCAGCATCCCGCGTATGCTGGGCCTCAAGGGAAATATGGGACAGAGCGCAACCAACGGAAAGGCGCTCCCCGTCAATTACCTTCCCAATATGGAAGTGATTTCTATTGAACCTCTTCTGGGGGACAACAAGGATGCCGCCACCATCTGGCGGGGGCCCCTCAAGATTGGAGTGATTCGGCAGTTTATATCCGATATAGAGTGGAATGATCTGGATTACATGATTATCGACTCGCCACCGGGCACCGGAGATGAACCCCTGACCGTGGCTCAGACCATTCCCGACGCGTTGGCCCTGATTGTGACAACACCTCAGGAGGTTTCTTTGGCGGATGTACGAAAATCCATCAATTTCTGCCGCCAGGTCAACATGGAAATCCTGGGCCTTGTTGAAAATATGAGCGGCCTGACATGTCCGCACTGCGGCAAAATCATTGAGCTGTTCAAAACTCATGGTGGTATGCTGACCGCAAAAAAAGAAGGCCTTACTTTTTTGGGAACGCTCCCCCTTGAGCCCCGAATTGTCATGGACAGCGACGTCGGGGATGTGGGGTTCCTGGATGACGGCGAACTCCCCATCGCACAGGAATTCAATAAAATGGTGGATAAGATCGTTCAGTTGAACGAGAATAGGGCAAAAGCGATCCCGAAGGCGCCAACAGAGCTTCCGGTCATTAAAAAAGGCGCTGATGATGCTAAAATACTGGTTGTACCCGTGAGCGATGGAAAGTTATCGGCTCATTTCGGACATTGCGACCACTTTGCATTTATCGAAACTCAAAATGGAAAGATCGTGAAAACGGAAACGCGTAATCCACCGGCCCATGAACCGGGAGTATTGCCGCAGTGGCTTTACGAACAGGGAGCGAATGTAGCGATTGTGGGCGGGATGGGCGAAACGGCTCAGCAGCTTTTGCGCGGTAATGGCATCGAGGTTATTATAGGCGCACCCATGGATTCTCCGGAGTCGCTGGCAAACCAGTATCTCACCAATAATCTGATATCGGGTGAAAATAGCTGTGATCATTGATTACGGGGCCCTTCAGTGATGGGTTTCCATGCAGGGAGAAAAAGGAACGGATGGGCGACAAACTAGATGACTTCATAGACGGACTGCAAAACCAGATTTTTCAGGAAACCCGAACCGCCTATGGAGATCTCGCTTTTGAACGCTGGCAAAACCTCCTGTATATGGGCGCTATGGATAAGCCTGACGGATATGCGCGGATTACCGGTTCATGCGGGGATACCATGAAAATTTTTTTGAAGTTTGCAAAAGACCATGTTCAAAAAGCTTCATTTCAAACCGATGGGTGTGGTACAAGCGCCGTATGCGGATCGTTTGCTGCAGAAATGGCGCTTGACAAAACTCCGGATGATCTGGTGGAAGTTACCGGCGAAAAAATTCTTGAAATTCTGGGCGGTTTCCCCAAAGAAGATGAACACTGCGCTTTCCTGGCAGCAGAAACCCTTCAGGAAGCTCTCAATGATTACATGATGAAACTGAGAGCCGACAACCAAAGGAGAACGGAATGATTATCAGTATAGCAAGTGGAAAGGGCGGTACGGGAAAGACAACCGTAGCCACCAATCTGGCGGTTTCCCTTGATTTCGCAGTCCAGATCCTGGACTGCGACGTGGAAGAACCCAATGCCCACCTCTTCATCAAACCCCATATGGAAGAAACCCGGACCATCACCACCCCGGTACCGGAGGTGGACATGGAAAAATGCAACCTTTGCGGGAAATGTGGTGAAATTTGTCAGTTCAGAGCCATCCTGGTCATTGGGGAGACCGTGCTGCCCTTTGTTGAGATGTGTCATAGCTGCGGCGGTTGTATGGAAGTCTGTCCCGAAAAGGCCATCACTGAGACAACGCGGGAGTTGGGCCGCATCGAAAAAGGGCATCGCAATGGTTTGGAGTTTATTCATGGAAAACTGAGGATAGGCGAAGCCATGTCCCCTCCGCTAATTAAAAGCGTACGGCAATACACACGTTCTGACATGCTGACCATCATCGACGCTCCTCCGGGAACATCATGCCCCGTGATTGCGTCCATGAAAGGCGCGGATTTTGTGTTGCTGGTAACCGAACCCACGCCTTTCGGTCTCCATGATTTGAAATTGGCTGTGGGGGCCGTCCGAATTCTCGGCATTCCCTGCGGGCTGGTCATCAACCGATCGGATATGGGGGATGATCGGGTTCTGGATTATGCCAAAACGGAAAGCATTCCGGTTTTGATGGAGATTCCCTTTGACCGAAAGATTGCCGAGGCGTACTCAAGGGGCGACATGATTGTGGAAGCCATGCCGGAATGGAAAGAAAAATTTGTCCAATTGTACCACGATATTGACCGAATCGCAGGGTGAAAAAGGAGCGTTTCATGAAAGAATTAGTCATTATAAGCGGCAAGGGAGGAACGGGAAAGACCAGTGTTATTTCGGCGTTTGCTTCCCTTGCCGAAAGTAAGGTGCTTTGCGATGCGGATGTGGATGCAGCGGATCTTCATCTGATTATGGCCCCGGAAATAAAGGAACGCCATGATTTTGACTCTGGAAACACCGCCAAAATCGATCCGGATAAATGTACCCAGTGCGACCTGTGCCGGGACTTGTGCCGATGGGATGCCATCAGCGAAGATTATGTGGTGGACGAAATGGAATGCGAGGGCTGTGGTGTTTGTTATTATTTCTGTCCTGAAAAAGCCATAGAGTTCCCCATCAACACCTGCGGTGAGTGGTTTATCTCCGATACGCGTTTCGGTCCCATGGCCCATGCCAGACTGGGACTGGCCGAAGAGAACTCCGGAAAACTGGTGGCGCTGATTCGCAAGGAAGGAAGGGAACTGGCCGAAAAAATGAACCTGGATTTGCTGCTTACGGACGGCCCTCCCGGTGTGGGATGCCCGGTAATTGCGTCCCTGGGCGGGGCCTCTGCCGTCTTGATCGTGGCCGAGCCCACGATTTCGGGCAAACATGACATGGAAAGGGTGTCGGAACTGGCCGCATTTTTCAAGGTGCCGGCCATGCTCTGCGTCAATAAATTCGATATCAACCCCGAGATGGGAGAGGCCATTGAGGCCTTTGCGAAAGAAAAGAATATAAAGATTATGGGCCGTGTTCCGTTTGATCCTGCGTTTACCCACGCCATGGTCCAGGGAAAGACCATTGTTGAGTTTGATGCGCAGGGGGAGGGCTCCAGGGCTGTAAAAGCCGTCTGGGAACATTTGGCCAAAAACCTATAAATGCCACATGTTACAAATGTGAGCGATAGATTCTCAGAATGAAATTGTAAGAATTTAATAGTGAGGAGGGACAGAACATGCCAAGAGGAGACGGAACAGGACCGGGAGGCCAGGGCGCTGGAACAGGTCGTGGAATGGGCGGCGGCCAGGGTGGACAGGGCAGAGGTGGTGGTGGAAAAGGCAGAGGCGGCGGCGGGGCCGGGCCGAGGGGGAACTGCGCCTGCCCCGATTGCGGTGAAAAGGTACCCCACCAGATGGGGACCCCCTGTTACGACCAGAGATGTCCCAAGTGCGGGGCAGCCATGACACGGGAATAGGACCGGTTTAAAGCCCATTGAAGCATTTTTTTTAAAAGGCGCCGGAAGAATTGATGCAGGGTTCTTTACTATTGCGGCATTTCCTGATAAGAAGGGTCTCGATTCCGCCGAATTCCGGGCAGGATCGATAAAACCCCCGGGGCGGAAACCATTACCGTAAAGAAAGGATGAAACCAAACCATGGCATCAAAAGACAAGGAATCAAGGGTGGCTCAAATGGGCTACTGGGAAGAACAGTTGAAGCAGCGGCTTGCCCTGCTGGCTGAAAAAGGCGTTGCATCTGAAAAAATCACCAAGGACACCGAGATCAAAAAACTCCGCGCCAAAATGAGGGAAACCCGCGATCGGCTCGGGGCCATCGAGGAAAAAGAAAAAAAGCTGGAGGAAATGGACAAAGCCAGGGCTGAAAAAGCGGCCATGCCCAAGAAATCCAAAAAGAAGAAAAAGGAAGAGGAACCATCCGCTGAAAGCAAACGTCAGCAGAAAAAGAAGAAGAAGAAAAGCAAGGATTAATGAGCGCCTGGAATCTCCAGGCCCCTTTCAAAGCGTTCGGTTTCAGCCCCGTCCATTTTCATCAGGGATTCGGGGCTGAATTTTAATTTTCTGAATAGCTTTTCTTCGACCTGACCACATAACCTGAAATTTAATTTAATTTTCCGGCAGAGTTCTGCCTGATCTCGTCCGTAACGTTTAAGGATATAGCCCTCCCGCTCTTTAAGGGTAACGATCCTGTCGTGGTTGACCCGTTTATCCGCATAAAAAACCACTTCCTTTTCAGAATCGGCGCCATGTAAACGATAGTCCCTCAATCTAACGTGTTCTGCCACAATAGGGGCGATTTCATCGAGCCCGTTTTCAATGCAGATCTGTTCTCCAATTTTTGCGTGGTCCCGCCCGGAATTCAATGACGGCGTTTTTCCGATATCGTGCAACAATGCGCCGACCGTTGTTTTTGAAACAGATATCTCCGGATTCACCTCCTGGAGCCCCCGGGCAATCATCCGAGCGACCCTTGCCACAACCACCGAATGGGCTTTAATATGGGCAAGCATGTGGTATTTGTCCATGAAATGGTAGCATTCTCCTATTGACGGAATCATGATTTTTCCCTTCGATTTTTTCATAACCTTTCACGGTTGTCGGCTCACGGTCGGGGCGCGATGCATCGTACTCCGACTGAAGTCCCAATGGGGTATTGACAAACCCCTTGGTTTTGTTTAAATCTAAATAAAATCAAACTGAAATGGAAGCGGTTTTTTCGCTCTGGACCTTTAAATCGGGAGCTTGAAAGCCACAAAAGGGGTTCGGCTATTTCTGATTTCTCCCAAAACAGCAGTAAGGTCACCTCATTTCATATCCTCCGACAGGATCGCGAACATCTGCAAAAACAGCTGACGCTTCGTTCCAGGTGGAAAAAAACGGTCCTGATTCTGCCGCTTCTGGCCAGCGAATATACGGATACTGCCAACCATCCGGTATTTGAAAATATTCTGGAGCAGCTCAAAGACATCACCTATGTCTCCGAGATTATCTTTGGTCTGGACCGGGCCACGGAAGAAGAGGCGTTATTGCTACGGGAGCTCATCAATAATTCCGGCATCCGGAATTACATGATTCAGTGGAATGACGGTCCGGGGTTTCGAGGCATATACGAAAGATTGAACGAGGCCGGGTTCAATATCAACGCGCCGGGTAAAGGGAAAAACATGTTCCTGAGCTTCGGGATCGCCATGGCGCTTGGCGGGGAAACCATCGGCCTCATCGACGCGGATATTCGAACCTTTGAACGGGTGCAACTGGACCGGCTTTTTTACCCGGTGGTAGCACTCAATTATGATTTTTCCAAAGCCTATTATTCTCGAATTAAAGACAACCAGCTCTACGGCCGCGTCAAAAGACTTCTCCTTGACCCCCTTCTCATCGCCCTTAAACGGAAATTCTCCGAGACCAAAGATCAGAAGATGTTGAATTTGATCGACTTTCTTTTAAGCTTCAAATATCAGCTCAGCGGCGAGGTGGCTTTTCATGTGGACCTGTTGAAGAAGATGCGGTTTGCCACCAACTGGGGCGTTGAGATTTTTACCCTTATCGAAGTATATCGAAAAGCGTCGGCCCCAGCGCAGGTCATGTTCACCCAAGAGCCTTTCGATCATAAACACCAGGAAATCTCCCCGCAGGACCGCACAAAAGGCCTTAACCGAATGGCCATTGACATCGTCACCACCCTGATGAATGCCTTGATTATCGAAGAGGGTCTGGAAATCTCCGATACTTTTTTCAGGGATCTGACGGTCACTTACCAGGCCGTGGCGGAAGAGCAGGTCAAAAAATATTCCGATGATGCGGATTTCAGCGGCCTCACATACGACCGCGATAAGGAAGAATTTTTGGTCAAGGAAGTGTTCACCCATTCTAGCCGTGAGGCCGGCGATATGCTCACCACTCCTTATCGCATGACGG
>JAFCZI010000438.1 GCA_019314425.1 Deltaproteobacteria bacterium
TTTGCTCCCTGAAACCCGCGCTGAGATTGCCATCCCCATCTCAATCGGGGATAAAGTGCTGGGCGTCTTCGATGTACAACACAACATACTCAACGGACTAACAGAAGAAGATGCAGGCTTATTGCAATCTATCGCCAATCAGGTTGCTATCGCTCTCCAGAATATCTCCGCCTATGCAGCAGCGCAAGAGCGAGCTGATCGCGAGGCTTTGATCGGTGATATTGGTCAAAAGATACAAAATGCAACCAGCATCGAAGATGCCATGCAGGTCGCCGTCCGTGAAGTGGGGCGCGCTTTAGGGGCGCAGCACACTCAAGTGCGGTTGGAACTCAAAGATGAGAATGAGCAAAGTTAATTTGATCGCTCAATTAAATCTCTAGTCACATGACACTTTTGTTTTTGAAGGTGGTTTCGATACGCTCCGAAAAAGCATTCGGAGCTACTCAACCAACGACACTCTTTTTAGCAAACTGTCATGTCGCTAGTTAAATCTCTTATTTATTTGAAAAAACAACAGAAAAGGAACTTAACCCATGAAGAAAAATATGGTGGTTAGATTGTAAGTGACGTGCCTGTCACTGCGAGCGGAGTTTACGGAGTGCTTCGCGATCGGCGATAAAGCTGGCTCGCAATGACAATGCCATCACTTACTTTATTACCACTACCCAAAAAAATTAAGCTCACCCGAAAGAACTGGTGAGGAAGATAAAACGGATATTCTTTAAATCAAACTCTTCTATCATAGAAGAACCTAATTATGGAGGCTTAAAATGACGAAAAAATTTTTCATCCTAGCAGCATTGGTGGTTGTAATTGGCATGGCGCTTGCAGGCTGCGGTGCCAAAGAAGTAACACTGGATGTCTATGCCGGAGAAGGCATGAGGAAACCCATGCTAGAGATTAAGGAGAGTTACGAAGAACTCCATCCAAATGTCACCATTAATTACAATTTTGCGGCTTCTCAAACCTTGGAAGCAACCATGCGTACCCTCCAACAAGGAGATCTGTACGTGAGCGGTGCAACAGATGTGCAAAGAATGGCTGAGGATAACTTGATCATCGAAAGCTATCCAATCGCTTCTCTTACACCGGCAATTCTTGTACGTTCAGGTGATAATACCGTTGCATCCTGGGATGATTTAGCCAAAGAGGGAGTGCGCGTTGTCATCATGAATCCAGATTTGGGGAGTGCAGGACGTGCAGCAAGCAAAGTGATTGGCAATTCGCCATTGGATGAGCAGATTCGAGCCAATATCACAGCTTTAACAGCTAATGGCTCTGAGACTCTTCAGATGTTGATAAATAATCAAGCAGATGCAGCGATTATCTGGGGCGGTTTAGCTAAGACAAATCCTGCTCTAGCGGCTATCGAAATCCCCGAAGAGCTCAACACAATCCTGGATATCTGGGCTGGCATTCCCACGTACACCACTGTTGAGAGCGACGCTATAGCCTTTGCAGAATATATCGTCGGGGCTGAAGGCTTGCAAGCCTACGAAAATGCAGGCTTCTCAATATCTGAAAAATAAGATCTGCCTGTAGTGAATTTTGCCTGATATATGAGACTATATCAGGCAAAATCTACCGTGAACTACTTAAGTTCACGATTTTCAGAAATTCACGTCATTGCGAACGAAGTGAAGCAATCTCCTTCTCTGAAACGAGATTGCTTACCCCATTCGGGGCACAGGTCAGCGATAAAACTGCCTCGCAATGACGCAAATCGTGAAATACTGAAACTGGCAAAAGGTGGCGCGACATTTATGTCGCACTACGAATATTGAAAAACATTTGCTCAGGTATTTACCCCATTCGGGGTATAGATCAGCGATAAAACCGCATCCAATGACGCAAATCGTGAAACTACTGGAAATATATATTTACTAGGCGAGAGCGAGGTTCGTATGTCTCTTAGACTAAAACTAAGTTTATTGATCTTGGGCATAATCATGCTATTATCCGGAACGCTGTGGGTCTTCACGCAGAACCAACAGCAACTGGATGATATTGCCACCAGACTCAAATTTGGGCAGATTATGCTATCCACGAGTGAAAAATTATCCCTGGGTAAATTGGTGCTGCAATCAGACCTGCCAGACAAAGCGAGTACGATCACCCAATTACTTGATGATATCTTCTTGACGCAAGCGGCTGTTAATACAAGTTTGCGCTTCGATAATCATCCAGAAGATATTGCCTCTTTGCGCAAAATTCAAGTCGATTTGCCCGCAACAAGTTTGCTGCTTCAGAATTTGCAAACCCGTTTGGCACTAGGTGAAACCCTAACGCAAGAGGATTTCCTCCGACTAAATCAATTGGATACTATTTCCGAGAATATTACAGTTACGGTAAGGGAATATGAACAGCGCCTGAACGCAGATGCTGAAACAATCACGCAAAGAACTACCTTGTACAGAAATATTATTATTGGTGTTATGATCGCGATGATTATTGCCATCTCCTTGGTTATCTACTATAACATTCTGCGCCCGGTTAGCACGCTTACGCAGTCCGCAGAAGAACTTTCGCGAGGCAACTACGAACATCA
>JAFCZI010000129.1 GCA_019314425.1 Deltaproteobacteria bacterium
GGCGAGCGGGTGGTGCTCCGGTTGCTGGATAAGACCAACGTGCTGCTCAAGGTCACGGACCTGGGCATGCCCGAAACGGATCAGGCGGCCTTTGAACAACTCATCAGCTCGCCTCACGGTATCATCCTGGTCACCGGCCCCACAGGAAGCGGAAAGACCACTACCCTGTACGCGGCGCTTTCCACCATCAATAAAACCGATATCAACATCATTACCATTGAGGACCCCATTGAGTACCAGATCGACGGGATCGGACAGATCCAGACCAATTCCAAGATTGGCCTTACCTTTGCCAAAGGACTGCGTTCCATCGTCCGCCAGGACCCGGACGTGATCCTGGTGGGAGAGGTGCGTGACCTGGAGACGGCCGAAATCGCCATCCAGTCCGCCCTTACCGGGCACCTGGTTTTTTCCACGCTGCATACCAATGATTCCGCCGGCGCCGTAACCCGCCTCATCGATATGGGGATTGAGTCTTTTCTGGTCACCTCTTCCGTCAGTGCCATCCTGGCCCAGCGGCTGGTGCGGGTTATCTGCCCCCAATGCCGAGAAGCCTACACGCCGGACGGGGAATCCCTGCAAAAAATCGGCATCGCCCCCGAGATGTCGGAAGGGATAACCATCTACCGGGGCCGGGGGTGTCCTGCCTGCCTGAATACCGGCTTCAGGGGACGGACCGGTATTTTTGAGTTCATGCTCCTGGACGAAAAGATCAAGAACCTGATTTTGAAAACATCCGATGCCAACGCGCTCAAACGCGCGGCCATTGAAGGGGGTATGACCACCCTGCGCCGGGACGGCGTGCGAAAAGTCCTTCAAGGGATTACCACCATTGAGGAAGTATTCAGGGTGACTTATCAGTAGACACCGTAAAAAGCCATATACGGATACATGTTAGGAGCTTTCATGCACCAGAACAAACCCTTACGCACTGTCATTTTTGATTGCGACGGAGTCATGTTTGATTCCCGTCAGGCCAACATCAATTTCTACAACCACCTGCTGGCCCGTTTTGATCTGCCCCCCATGGTCCCGGAAGAAATTGACTATGTACACATGTCCACGGGCCGGGACTCCGTGAAATATATTTTCAGGAAAACACCCCATTTTGAGGAAGCGGACGCATACCGGCGGCAAATGGATTACGCCCCGTTTATCAAGGATATGATCATCGCCCCGGGGCTCAAGGATTTATTGTTGAAACTGCAGTCGGAATTGATCCTGGCTGTAGCCACCAATCGCAGCAATACCATTCAGGAAGTGCTGGACCAAAACGGATTAACCGGGCTTTTCGACATGGTGGTCTCTTCCCTGGATGTGAAACACCCGAAACCCCACCCGGAGTCGCTCCACAAAATCCTCGATTTTTTTGACATTGATCCTGATCTGGCGGTTTATGTGGGCGATTCCACCGTCGATCTTGATGCAGCCAGGGCTGCCGGGGTTCACTTTATCGCCTATGGCAACGGGAAGCTGGCGTCACGCCTGAGGGCAGGGAGTATGGAAGAGCTGAAAAAGGTCTTGGCTGAATTTTATTGAAGGTAGGAAGCGAAGTCTTCTTCTATGTACGAGATTGGCGCTGCAAAATTGATAGGGGCACTGCTATAACCCCAGCTCACAACCCCTATAACCTTTCCTTCTTTGTCGACCACGGGCCCCCCGCTGTTGCCCGGAATTACCGGTGCAGAAAACTGGATCTGGTCTCCTCTGATCTTAAAGGGCAGTTTCCTCATCTTTACCTCTTTTTTCCAGTCTTCTTCCGGAAACATCCTGCTGAAGGACCCTTTTGTAACGGTCTCCTTAAAGACCAATAAAGGATTGCCTATGGCCCAGAGGTCTTCTCCCCGAACCAGCGTCTTCGGATCCCTGATCTCAAGGTAGGGCGTGGAACCCTTAACCGCCACCTGGAGCAAGGCAAGATCGTGGCGCTTACTCTTTTTCAGGATTCGGACCCTGTATTTCCGTTTGTCTCCGGGGAGTTCGGCCTTCATACTGTACGTAGCGCCTTGCACCACATGTTTTGCGGTAACAGCCAATCCGGTATCGTTAATAAAAAACCCCGAGGCGCCGCCCTTTTTATTCTTAAGCCTGAAAGTACAACGCACTGCATGTTCGATGGGCGACCGTGGCGTCTCCGGCGCGGCGGTTTCTTTCCGGGGCGTTTCCTTGAACTGCCTTTCCTCGATATCGCCACCGACCTCGTCCGAATGGGGGGGTTGATCGGAAAAATGGACGTTCCCATCCTTGTCGTGCCAGATGTAGGCCTTGCCCGCCGTTGCCCCTGCGGATAGAAAGCAGACACCGACCAGCAGCATGCAAAACATTGCGGTAAAACGGTGTTTCATCACTCGGCTCCTGGATAGAGACGCTTGCAGCTTTCAGGTAACATATTAAATTTTCAATGTTTTCCATGTGCGGTCTGTGTTCCCGCGCCGGATGAAAGGGGCGCCAACATCACCACTCGGTACCCTTTCTCATGGAGAAACCGGGTCACCCCCGGCGACAGATCAAGGGGCGTCATAAAGACCGAATGGCCCCCTTCCGTAAGAAAAATAAGCCCCGGCAGGGTTAAACTGACATTCTTTTTGCCGTGCAGCGCCGTGGACAAGGTATGGGGCCCCATTTTATACTGCCAGCTCAGGAATTTCAGGGTTTTTGAAGCCGCAGCCAAGGGATTCTTTTCTTTTGAAAGGGAGAGCACCGAAACGCCCCTTTCTTTTAACAGGGCGACAATCTCCGGATTCATCCCACTGAGATCGATCACCCGCTCCTTTCCGTGAGCGGTCAGGTAAAAGTCCGCTGTAATGGTCAGCTTGAAATCATCGTTTTGGCTCTCAAAGGCGGGAATTTTGACCCGTGCGTCATGGGGATTCCCGGTCAGGGTCAGGACCATTTCCACCAGGGATTTGGCATCCGGAGCGATTTCCGGCGTCTTTTCCACAGGCGGTTTCTCGGGCGTTTGAACGGAAGGATATTCGACAAACAGCACCCCCAGTTCTTTCAGATAAGCCTTGACGGACTCAGGAACCACCTGGCTTTTATCGTCAAGAAGGTTAATCACGATGAAGCCGGGCTCCTTGCCGGTTTGCCCTTTGGGCGGCGTCACAATCCAGTCCCCGGTAATGCTGACCGGAATGGTTCCGGAGAGTTTCAGGGGTTCTCCCTTCTTGAAAACCTTCGGATACTGAACGGCTTTCAGGATTTTGGTGAAAGCGGATTTTAAATCGTCCTCGGATGAAAGTTGAACAATTCGATAGGTGCCCCAGCTAGACTCAATGACGCGGCCCATCCTGGGCGGCAGGGAACTGTGAAGGTCCACAATCATGGTTATGCCCCCGTGAAGCTTGATAATGGGGTAAGCATCGGCCTTGAGGTTGATGTGGCCGCCCGATTTCATGGGGATAAAGTGCTCACCCGAATGGATCCACTTCTCGCGCATTTGCGGAAAGATATCTCCCAGCCCATCGGCAACCGAGGACGTGGCTTGCTGAGTCCGCCATAAAGACGCGACAAAGGAAGGCACCGGGGTTGCAGGCGCTGCCGGAGGGCTTTTTTCAGGGGCCGATGATTTCTGCTTGGCTTTGGGTTTCGTTTGGGCCGGGACGGCGGGGGGCGCTGGCGGTTTTACGGGTTCTATGGGTTCCGGAACGGGTTCAGGGTCCGGCAGCAACACCTTGTTGGAATGGGTCAGATCCCTCATAATGGGGGATTGTGACGGCGGTGAAGCGGGCGATTCAGACCACTGTGGCGGGTAAAGAGGCAGGTTGACGATCTGCCCGGGGAAAACCCGATCCGGATTTTCGATGGATGGATTGCACTTCTTCAACAGATCAAGATATCCCGTGTTAAAGGTTCGCCATGTCAGATTATAACGATTCAAGACGATCCGGCTCAGGATATCCCCTCGCTTAATCCGGTAAGCTTCAGTTTTCAATCCGTGCGCGGTAGGAACAACTTTCCTGTTGAATAGCGTAATATTGCCGATCTTTAAAAGGGCTGGTCTTTCTTTTTCGGACGGACTTTCGGGTTCGGCTTCAGACGCCACCTTCACCAGGATCACAATCTTTTCCCCCGGTCGTATCAGGTCGAGATCCTCCATGGACTCGTTAAGTTTTCGCAGTATTTCAAGCAGGTTGGGAAGGTCATTTTCATTGAGCATTCCTCTTTCCCGCAGAATTTTGGCAACCCAGTCCCCTTCCTGGACCACGTACTCCTCGGGCTGGTAATCTCCCGTATCCGGCGGCATTTCAGCGGGTCGCTCTTTCACCGGTTTTTCTACTGTGGCCGCCACCTTTTTCGGCTGCGATGGTGTGTTCTCAAACGGTTGAAACGGGCCCGCGGTCCACCCTGGGTAGGGCGGGGTTCTGTCTTCAGCCGAGACGGCTGAAAGACCCGTAGCCAGGGAAAAAAGAAGTATTCCCGATAATATCAGATTTTTTTTGAGGCTGGCTATTTTCAAAATTTCCATGCTCCCGGTTCACTGAAAGGCCGAAATCTCAGGGATTTACCCCTTTATATCCTTCAAATTCTTAAAATCTTCCGAATTATCTCATATTCGTTGGTGGGAAGCAACCGTAGAAGCGAATTTTTCCAGGGAGTCCAAAAGGTTGCAATGTCGAAGGGGATGTGGGGATGTTTTTACCATTTATTGAAAACAATGAAGTTTGAAAGACTCGTACAAAGTCACGAATCTATCTACAGATGGCGTTGTAAAAAGTTCCATACACAAGGCGTAGTGGTTTTTCAGGACCGTCGGGCATACATGTAGTATGTTGAGATTCTGAAAAATTACGGCAACACCGTTAAAAAAGTTTCCCTGGCGGGGGGGCGATCTCTCTGATTTCCAGACGCAGGTGAAGGTAGGCGCGGCGCGTGGCCACCCGGCCCTGGGGGGTCCGTTTGATATACCCGCTTTGAATCAGGAAGGGTTCATAGACATCCTCGATGGTGCCTTTTTCCTCTCCCACGGCGGCGCAGAGACTGCTGAGTCCGATGGGGCCCCCGTCAAACTTCTCGATGATGGTATGCATGATGAACCGGTCCATCTTGTCGAGTCCCTGGTCGTCCACTTCGAGCATGTCCAGGGCCCGGCTCGCCACAGCCCGGGTAATGACCCCATCCGCTTTCACCTCTGCAAAATCGCGAACCCGGCGCAATAGCCGGTTGGCGATACGTGGCGTTCCCCTGGCCCGTTTGGCGATTTCGAGAGCACCCTTATCCTTGATGGGAATCTCCAGAAGACCGGCGGACCGCACAACGATTTTGTAAAGGTCCTCCGGCTCGTAGAAATCGAGACGCAGAATCATGCCGAACCGATCCCTTAGCGGGGGCGTCAAAAGCCCCGTCCGCGTGGTGGCGCCCACCAGGGTGAATGGGGGCAGGGGGATTTTCATGGTTCGGGCCGAAGGCCCCTGCCCGATGATGAGGTCAAGTTCATAGTCTTCCATGGCCGGGTACAGGATTTCTTCCACCACATGGTTGAGACGATGGATTTCGTCGATAAACAGAACATCTTTGGGTTGAAGATTGGTTAGAATGGCGGCGAGGTCCCCCGGTTTTTCGATCACCGGGCCGGAAGTGCTTCTGATGTTCACGTCCAGTTCCCCTGCGATGATGTGGGAAAGGGACGTCTTGCCCAATCCCGGACTGCCATGAAAAAGAACATGGTCCAGGGCTTCCGAACGCCCCTTGGCGGCCGCAATAAACACTTTAAGGTTCCGCTTCAAGTCTTTCTGACCCACATACTCCGCAAGTGTTTTGGGCCTGAGGCTGATTTCCGCTGGCACTTCTTCAGGTTGAAGGTCCGGATCTGTGATGTGATCTTCCATAATATTCATTAAGGGAACTTCCAAAAAATAATCTACGCACCCTGCTTGCCCTTTTGCCCGTCTTCTACGTTGTGATAACAGGCACATAGCTCACTATGCACCTGTCATCACGCCTTGAAGACGAACAAAAGTCCTGCACGATATGCGTATATTATCTTCCAGTTCCCTAAGACAGAATTTTGAGGCTCTCCTTAATCAGACCCTCGAGGGTTTCATCCTTCACGAGAATTTTGGCCTTTCCGATAGCGGCCTTGGCCATTTTGGCCGAATAGCCCAGGTTTAAAAGGGCTGAGAGTGCGTCTTCCATTCTTCGTTCGGCTTCTGTCCCCGGGGCCTGTATGGGCGGCATTTCCGCATCTTCGGAAAAAGCGGCAGCGCGATCTTTGAGCTCCAGCGCAATCCGCTCCGCCGTTTTTTTGCCGATTCCCGGAATGGCCTGCAACCGAGGTGCATCCCCCGAAGCAATGGCCCGCAGGAGCTCTTCCGCACCCATTCCGGAAAGAATATTGACCGAGAGTTTGGGACCGATGCCTGAAACGGACACCAGCATCAAAAACAGGCTTTTCTCAAGTCTGGTAAAAAAGCCAAACAGCACCAGCGCATCCTCCCTGACGTGGGTGTGGATATGCAGGCTGACCGCCCCCTGTTTTTCGGGAAGGGCGTAAAAGGTGGACAGGGGAACAACGACCCCGTAACCCACGCCGCCCACTTCGATGATAATGGACTGGGTTGATTTCTCAAACAGGGTGCCGCTCAAATGTGAGATCATGTGTTCATTTACCCAAGGCTTTTTTGTGTGAGCGCTTTTAATCTGGAGCTGTTGACATGGCAGATGGCCGCAGCCAGGGCATCGGAAGCATCCAGGGGGACCTGCTTTTTGAGCCGCAGCATGATATTGACCATGGATCGGACCTGCTCTTTGTCGGCCCTGCCGTATCCCACCACCGATTTCTTGATTTCCAGTGGCGTGTATTCAAAGACCGGGACATCATGCTGGCCTGCGGCAATCAGGGCGGCGCCGCGAGCGTGTCCCAGTTTGAGGGAGCTTTTGGCGTTTTTTGCGTAAAACAAGTCTTCAACTGCCACCGCGTCAGGTGCGCAGCGGTCAAGGATTTTCACAAGCCCTTGAAAAATCCAGTGAATTTTCTGAGAAAAAGGCATTTTTTCCGGGGGCTTGACAAGACCTGCCTCAATGAAAGAGATCTCACGGTTTCGCTCCTCAATCAAGCCGTAACCGGTTACCCTTGAGCCGGGATCAACCCCCAGCACTCGCATCAGCTCATGGCCTCCATCACGTCGTCGGGAATATCGAAATTGGCGTACACATGGCTGACATCATCATGGTCTTCGAGTGCCTGCATCAGGTTGATCATCTGCTGAGCCTTTTTGCCCTCTATTTTAACCATGTTTTTGGGAATTTTGGTGACCTCGGCCAGGGTGTAGGAAAGCCCCGCGTCATCAATGGCCTTTTTCACCGTCTCAAAATCGGACGGGGCCGTCACCACCTCGAACTCCGTCTCTTCTTCCTTAACGTCCTCCGCACCCGCTTCAAGGGCCAGGTCAATGAGCTGTTCTTCATCCACCTGGTCCTTTTCAAAAACAATCAGACCCCGCTGATCAAAAATCCAGGTCACGCACCCGGGTTCGCCGAGATTGCCGCCGTATCGCTCAAAAAGGTGCTTGATGTCGGCCACCGACCTGTTTTTGTTATCGGTCAGACAATCCACCAGTACCGCCGCGCCCCCCGGTCCGTAACCATCGTAGCTGGCCTCCTCGTAGGCCACACCTTCCAGCTCACCGGTACCCTTCTTGATGCCCCTTTCAATATTATCCTTGGGCATGTTCTCCGCTCTTGCGGCGGAGATGGCAGTTCTCAGCCTGGGGTTGCCCTCGGGATCACCGCCCCCCATACGGGCGGCCACGGTGATTTCCTTAATGAGTTTGGTAAATACTTTACCTCTCTTGGCATCCGCAGCACCCTTTTTGTGTTTGATGGTACTCCATTTTGAATGACCGGACATAAGTGTTTTCCTCCATATTACCCATTGATAAACAATGATCAAACCGATTGTTAATTCGGAATAAAGCCCGTTCCCACAAGATAGACCTCCCGGCTCCGCTTTCGGGTGGCTTTTGGCCTGAAGAGCCGGATCTGTTTGAAAGAAGGCGAGATTTTTGATTTGAAGTGTTTAAGTTCTTCGCCCTCAAAAATCTTACATACAAAATGCCCTTTGTTTTTCAGAAGCGCCCGGGCAATCTGGGCGGCCTTTTCCGCCAGAAACATGGATCGGCTCACATCGGTGTCCCGAATGCCCGTGGTGGGCGGCGCCAGATCGCTCAACACCACATTTCTGGGCTGAATTTCCGCAACCAGCCATTCCACCTCAAGGGTTTCAATATCCCCTTTGATACATCTGAAATTGGGCGGGCTGAACGCTTTGGGGATGTGCAGATCAATTCCCACCACATCCCCCGGTTTCCCCACTTTTGTGATGGCGTATTGGGACCATGAGCCCGGGAAACACCCCAGATCCAGCACCCGGTCGCGCTTATGAATCAGCTTGAATTTCCTGTCTATTTCCTGAAGTTTGTATACGGACCGTGCGAGCCATTTTTCCGCTCTGGCCTTCTCCGTATAATGATCATCCCATCGATTTGATTTCATTCAAATACGTCTATCACAGATACACTCCCTTTGCAAAAAAAAATGAAATATAATAGGATGCACAATTCGAAACAAGGAGGTCTAAAACCATTATGGAGCAAATGATAATTGATGGGGTGACGTTACACCTCAGTGAGCCCGACCGGGTCCCCATGCAGTGGGTCGGTCAAACGGAACTGGTCACCCAGGTACTGGCGGCCTGGCTGGTTATCGATAAAGAAGATCTACCCCTGAGCCCCAGACTGGTGGGAAAACCGGGGGTGGGAAAAACCACCCTGGCCTACCATGCGGGAAAATCCTTGAACCGGCCGGTTTATCTTTTTCAATCCACCATGGATACCCGGCCAGAGGATTTGATTGTGACACCGGTCATTTCCGAACAGGGAAAAATCAAGTATGTGGCAAGCCCCGTCGTCTCAGCCATGATCAAGGGGGGTATCGCAATCATCGATGAAGGCAACCGCATGAGCGAAAAAAGCTGGGCGTCGCTGGCGCCTCTCCTGGACAGTCGGCGGTATGTGGAATCCATCGTGGCGGGCATCAAGATCAAAGCCCACGCGGAATTTCGTCTCTGCACCACCATGAACGACGACGCCAGCACCTTTGAACTGCCGGAGTATATCCATTCCCGGCTCCAGCCCCAGATTCATATCGATTTTCCGGAAAAAGATGAGGAGAAATTGATTCTTCAAAGCAACCTGCCCTTTGCCAATGAGGAAATCCTCAATTATGTGGTGACATTTCTTCAGGCGGCCCACCGGGCCGATGAACGGTATTCCGTGAGGGACGGGATCAATATGGCGCGATACGCCTTAAAAAGGCTTTCAAACGGGAGCGGGCCGCATCCCGCAAATCCGTCGGAAAGGATTGTCCGGTACCTGAAAGAAGCGGCGTCAATGGTCCTGGATGCGCCTGCCGCCGATTATTTTGCCGAACTGGTGGACCACATTGAACAAGACGACTGAAATCAAGTGGCACAACATCCGGATGGTCCCCATCCTGCACAACCGAATGGAGTTCGCTCTGGCGGTGAAACGCGTATTTGAATCGTTTCAGCCAAGCCATGTGGCCGTCGAATACCCGGCAACCCTGAAGTCCCGAATCATTCAAGGGGTCAAACGACTTCCCTTGTTGTCGGTGGTGCATTATGAGGGAAATGACGGTGCGTTTGTTTACCTTCCCCTGGAACCTTGTGACGGCCAGGTGGAGGCGGTGCGCCTGGCCCTTGCCCAAAACATACCCCTTCATTTTGTCGACCGGGATACGGAAACCTACACCTATGATCATACGCCCATGCCGGATGCCTACGCCGTCACCCGCATCGGGCATAACGCCTACTGCCGTGCCTTCATGGAGACCCACCGAAACCCCAACCCCCTGGCCGAAGACACCCTTCGGGAAAAAACCATTAGCTATCACCTGCAGGAACTGGACAGATCCGGAGAAAAAGTCCTTTTCGTTTGCGGTTTAAGCCATGTAAACGGAATCCTGGAGATACTGGACCATCCCCAGGCACTTGTCATTGGCCGACGGGTTCGCGAAAAGGTGGGACTGGCCCATTTGCACCAGGAATCCAGCCGGGAAATCATGGGGGAGATGCCTTTTCTGCAGACAACCTACGAACGGCATCGCTTGACGGGCGAAATCCCGGATCGACTTCAAGTGCAGATGGCCTTGCTCAAGGCGGCACAAAAAAAATACTGGAAAAACAGCAAGGAAAAAGTGTCCCGCATCCAGTTGAGAATCCTCAACAGGTTCGCCCGAAACTACGCGCTGCTAAATCACAAGCTGGCACCCGATTTTTACCAGCTTATCGTGGCCTCACGGGGGGCCGTGGATGACAATTTTGCCTATGAAGTGTGGGACCTGGGAAGTGATTATCCCTGGCAAGAGGAAAACCCGGGGCTGTCTGTGCTGCGCCTCAGGGGAGAAGATTTGTTTCTGGATCAAAAACGGATCCGGTTTCACCGTCAGTTCAAGACCCTGCGCAGGCGCCTTGTTCCGGTGCCGGTCAAAGAAAAACGGAAAAGGCGTGATCCCAAAAAATGGAAGAAGGAATTTGGCGAAGAGTCCATCTGCTCCTATCCGCCCGAGGATGTGGCTGTTGAGGGGTATGGTCATTATCTGCAAAAAAAAGCCCTTGAGATCAAGCGGGAGGGCAATATCCGCATTGAGCCTTTTTCCTGTTCCTTACAGGCCGGCATCGATATTCGGGAAACCATTCGGGAATGGTCCAGCGGCAACCTCTATGTGAAGGCCGAGCGACCCCTCAAAGGAAAGGTGGGTTCCGTGGTGGTCATTTTTGATCCTGATTTTTCCGATAATGGGGAAGAGGATTTTACCTGGTGCGTCACCTGGCTGGGGGAGCACAGCCAGGAATCGGATATGGCTTTTTACAGCACACCGGCCGGCGAGGTCATGGACGGCCCGGGGATTTCCAGGTGCCAGTACGGGGGCTTTATGCTGAGTTACCCGCCCCTTCGGGTCTACGACATCTGGCGGGATCCTTTTTTTGGCGTGGCCCGGAACAAACCCGAAAGACTGCTCATGGCAGCGCTCGATTACAGCCTCGAAAAGCACGTGGTCTACTTGGCCGCCGATCCCCCTTCCGGCTGGTGCCAGAGCATGGCGGCCGGCCTGGGGAAAAAAATCATTTATCTGCCCCTGGGAACCTTTTCCCCGGTAACACTCAAAAAAATCCGACAGTTTCACGTCCTTGACGGCCACGGGGTGCGGCAGTACGCCAAACATTATCTTTAGAAATCCGATAAGGTTTTAGGTGGAATTCTTTCCTCACATGTACTCTCGCACTGCCCCAAGGATACGAAGGATATGCGATTCACCTTGACATCCATCACATAAAATTGTATATTTACATACAATAAATTGATTTGAAAGGTACAAATAAATGTATCTATAGTCACAAATGGATTATAGATTAAATAAAGAGTGGCTTTTCGATATTCTGGGAGAATGGAACCGCTTCCTAAAACGTAAAGTGCACCTGATTGCCTGTGGCGGAACAGCTATGACATTGCTTGGGGTGAAACCATCCACAAAAGATGTGGATTTCATGGTTCCCAAGTTAAAAGAGCATACTTATCTGACAAAACAGCTAAAGGCGATAGGCTACAGCCGGACGATCGGGTCCGGGTGGAAACGGGACGGAGAAGATTTCCGGTTCGACATTTTTAACGGCAACCGCATCCACACAACGGAGCTGCTGGCTTCCCCTCTCGAAGAAGGAAGACACTCCTTCCTGAAAGAATTTTCCTATCTCTACATCGGTATCTTGAACGATTATGACCTAATATCCAGCAAGTTAATGAGGGGAACCAGAGTTGATTTCGAAGACTGCCTGAGCCTGGCGGAAGCACACCGCGCTGATATTGATATGGAAAGACTTGTCCACCATTTTTGCGAAATGGTTGGTTTCGATGTGGCCGAACATCGATTGCGGACGAATATCGATCATTTTCTGGAACTGTTGCGGGAGAAGGGGCTTTATGACTGATAGAAAGCTTTTGGCCGGTTTATCGAAACTCGGCTTCCCCATGTTTGAGCCAAGCGAAACGCTGGATGTCAACGAAACACTGGCTGATGTTGTTAAGAGCCATGACGCCCGGCTTTGGGAGGGTTTTCCTGTGTTGCTTGCCAATGCAACTGAAAGCTATTCGTTTGTACCTGAACAGGTCGAACAGCACTTGATGGGAAAAGAACAGAAAGACCACTTTCACCATCTGATGCTCTTTTCCGGGGCTTTATTCTCACTTTATCACCTGTCGTTTCCATGGTGGACCAGGCTCACGGGGCATCTGTCCAAAGAAGATAAAGTGCTGGTCAAGGCCTGGAAGAACGATCTGGCCCGTAATCATACACTGAAATGGCTTGATGCAGTGATCGATCCGGAACGTGCAAAAGGGCTGTTCGAACTCTATTTTGAGCAAAAAGCCGAGAAGGACCGGCGGCGAAAAGAAAAATTCGAAGGGCTGTCTCTGGAATACGCATTGTCGCAAGTATTTGCACCAAAGCAGAAGGAACTGTTCAAAAAAAAGCTCGAAGGTCTCCTTTTGACCAAAACCGAGCAAGAGTATTACTCTCGCACCGTCAAAAAGAAAGTGGTAGCACTGGCGAACGGCGATTTGCACAGCTTATCCAAAAAGCTTTTAGGACTGTAACGGGGAACACGACCATACTATAATGGACCCCAATTTTCGAACCAGTGGTTAAGCTACTTTTCTTGTGATATCTTCTGATCAGAAAGGAGATCAGATGAGGAAAAGATACCCAGGAAATTTTAAGGCAAAA
>JAFCZI010000439.1 GCA_019314425.1 Deltaproteobacteria bacterium
ATTAGCGGCCAGTTGTTCGCGCATCTTCACAAATGCCCGCACCACAAAAACGCTCATTTCCACCGCTTTCGGACTGTTCAGCACCGACGCCGCCATCAGCGCGCCGTGTTCGGTGAATACACGCGGAAGAGCACGCGGATCGCGATGGCGCTGAGAACCGGTCACAAATTGTGACCGGTTACTCTTATCCTCTTGATTATGAACAGGTTCCAAGCTTGAGATCACAGGTTGTGATTTCAAGCTGTTCCACTCCTCCCGTGTCAACTGGAACATGAAATCTTCAGGAAAACGCTCTGCGTTTCGTTTGACGGCCTGATTCAGAACTTTCGTCTGAACACCATAGGCCTCGGCGAGGTCAGCATCTAGGATCACTTTCTGACCGCGCAGGGTCAGGATCAGCGGCTCAATGGTTTTCAATGTGCTCATATATCAAGTTCCTGAATAAACGTAATCACATCATCAACGCCTGTTTTGCGTAGAACAACTTCTATTTTCCCTGTTGGTGAGCTGATAATTAAACGTAGCTTTCGACCCAAAAAGAACAGCAACATAAAAGCGGCTGAAATGAATGCCCCTAAAACAGGGTGCGCGAGAAAAACGCCAGAAACCAATCCCATCACAGCAAAAACCAGAAGAATGGGTTTGCTCGTCTTTGAAATAGAACAAGATGTGATCTTATCTTTTCTAATGCTCACAACCGTAATCTTCCCGCTCGACCTCTCGACCATCCGAATACAAGTCTCTGTAACATCTAATCCTTCAATATTCATCACTCGCCACCTTTATGCGTCAAAGCAGGTTACCTGCTCTCATACCACTTATCAGCAAACCCATCGCTCAACGGAATAATTCCGCCCTCTCGAGCCATAGATATTGGAATGAGATTTTCCCCTACGACCGTCTTCATCGCGTTATACTTCTGCGCTCCAACCCGAACAGCCTGATTAAAACTCCCTCTGGACAAATTGTTTTTACGAGCGGAAGCCAAATGATTCAGGCCCCTCTCTAACGAGTATTTGTTGACATCTACACTTCCGATTAGCGTTGTTTCCAAACAGTAAAAATCAGCATTCTTCTTTTTCGATGGATCTTCTATATACACAACCAACACGCAATGACCCCGCGGAAACAAAAGAGCCACCTCAAGACCTATTTTTGTAAAAACAGAAGCCAAAAGAACTGACCCGTCGACGCAGTTCGCTTGAGCATTTTTGTATGAATCCTGAACAAACCGAACGTGTTGACTCCTCACTTCTTTAGAATATCCCGAGGGAGTCGTTACACTGCTGTACTGAACTCCCTCCCGTTGAAGTGCATTCCATACAGCAAATATCTCTTCCCCGACCTCTGCCGCCGAACCTTGATAACCAGAAAAACTCGACACGATCTTTGTATCAAGAGCCTTATGCAAAATCTCGTCGACAACAGGATGATGCTCATTAACAAATGCCGCAAACAGCGGCCTGAGAGATGTTATTTGATCGCCATCCTTTAAATAATAAGGGCAGTCATTTAACGAACGAACCAAAACCTTTTGCCTCTCCTTTATTTCCGGTTGCCCTTCTATCTGCAGAACAAACTCGAAAAGTTCTGGACACGGTTGGCGTGCCTCATACAAAGCCTTCATATCATAATCTATGAAAGGGGCTACGTTATAGGTGTTTGTTGAAGGAGAGAGTTCGAAATGTAATGTAGACGAACGAACCAAGCTAGAGCTAGACACGGTTAACACTCCCTTGAGCTTCTCGTCTGTCTTTATTTCAATGCCAACAACCCCTGAAGGATCGCCGATCTGATATGGACTTACATCTGCTCCCGGCAAGATGGTTTGACTAATTGCTGCCAGAGAAGGAAAAAACTGTTTACCAGGGCCCGCCCAAAACTCATAACTAAACTCTGCAAAAGCAAAAGGCAAAAACCCAAACAAACAAAAACAAACAGACACGCACCTTTTTATTTTTCTCATTCCTAAACATCTCCACTCTAACTTTTAAAATTTTGTATTGAACGATGTAGATAGCTATATCAATGTACTTGAATTTGACAATGCTGATAATTCCTGGTTTGGTCTAAGATCAGCCACCGGTGGAATCGGCCTCGGTAAATTTTAGAACAATGAATGGATCGAGA
>JAFCZI010000440.1 GCA_019314425.1 Deltaproteobacteria bacterium
AGACATGGTGAACTAACATAAAAACAAAATTTTCACCGCAGAGTTCGCCGAGAGCGCAGAGGAAAGCTTTATTTTTAGTTGTACCTTTGCGATCTCTCCTCTGCGTGCTCTGCGATCTCGAGCGAAGCGGGCGGTGAACTCATGTCTAAGCTCTCAGGCTCGAAAAATCCGGAAGGTATCGGAAATACAGTTGATAAGCTTTTAACCGACATCATCGCACGGCAAGGCGATATGGGATTCAGGCCGCTCAGATCGGAATCGATTCAGGTTTATACCTATCTGCTCCCGCTGAAAGAAGTTGAGCAGGACGCAAAAATAAGGATATATTACCCCAAGAAAAACAGGTCCAAGTCTAAAAATGGATTCAGAGTCTCTCTCCTGCTCATCATGGACCGGATCGGCCAGATTAGAACCGACTTATTTCTAGTTGAGAAAAAGCTGGATATCAGCTTCTTTGTAAGCGAAGACAATATAAAGAAATGTTTTGATGATCACCTTGAGGGCCCACGGGACTCATTGAATGACCGGTTTAATAACCTCTCCGTCAGAGTGGTTGTTTCTGAGAAGAAAATCGATGAGTTTGAATTCGAAGACCTGATCCCTTTGGGTAGCGGACTGATAGATGTGAAGGCATGAAAAGCAGGGGGGGGTGGTTTTGGATTTCCTTAGAGAGGCGCCTGACACTATGGAGTGCGGAGAATGAAACGAATATTGCTGTGGGCTTTCTGTCTTCTAGTGATGGTTATGCTGGTTTTTCTGGGGTCTACCTATTACGAGATCACCAAGGAGACATCCGAGCGGATCAACCGGGGCGCTATCAACCAGGTGATCAATTCTGAAAGTCCGGTCTACTATTCGGACGGCCAAACACCCATCGGCGTCTTTTTTGAAAAAACCCACAGCAAATATATCCACTATAACGACATTCCAAAAATATTTGTAAAAGCTCTGATAGCCGCTGAAGATAAGAATTTTTTTCATCATTGGGGTGTTGATCCCAAAGCCATTGCCAGGGCGTTTGTGGCCAACTTTAAGACGGGCCAGGTAGTTCAGGGCGGCAGCACCCTGACCCAGCAAACGGCCAAGAACGTCTTCAAACGGGAAAAAAGATCCTACCGGACCAAAATCCATGAAATGTTCCAGGCCTTCCTTCTGGAAAGAGAGTATACCAAGGAAGAGATTCTCGAAATGTATGCCAGCCAGTTCTTTGTAAACGGCTATGGCAAGGGGCTTAGAATTGCCGCCCAGTATTTTTTCGATAAAGACCCCCATGATCTCGATCTGGTTGAAGCGGCCTTTATCGTGGGTTCCGTCAAGGGGCCCAATAAATACAATCCCTTTATCAAGAAAAACCAGATCGAAAAGGAAACAGCCAAACGTCTGGGAAAGGCCCGCAAGGACTATGTGCTGGATAAAATGCTGGCGCAAAATTACATCAGCGCCGGTGAGTACGCCGCGGCCAAGGCAAGGCCCGTCCCCTTCAAAGAAGGACAAATTACCTATCGGTTGAATGTCATTCTGGATTACGTTCGAAACCAGCTGGAATCCGACTACTTTCAGGAAATCCTTCAAGAACAGGGCGTAGACAATATCGCCACATCCGGCATCAGCATCTATACATCCGTGGACCAGGATATTCAGAATGCAGCCCTTTTGAGCTTGAGGAAGCACCTGCCCCGGATGGACGTGGGACTGACCGGAATTGCGCCTTCAAAAACCCTTTCCCGATGGAAGGGCGCGCTTAAAATAAGTGACAAAAGCAACCACCGTGCCCTCCCCATTCTGGCCCGCGTGACCGAAATACAAAAGGGGGCAAAAGACCCCGGCCTTCGTATCGCCTGGGCAAATGGGGAGGCCTTTATTGGGTACGACGGCTTGAAACCGATCGGCGAAGCCTGGCTCAAAGGCAAAACGGGCCCATGGGCAACTTTCGAAAAGAAGCACGTGCCGGCCCTTCTGGATACCGTTGAAGCCGGGGAGCTGGTGCCGGTTCAGATCATCACCGTGGATAGCGACCCTCCGGGAGAGGAACAAGTGGAGAAACTGTTGCTCTCGGCGATTCCGGAGCTGGAAGGGGGCGTGGTGACCCTTCATCAAGGCATGATCAAAGCCATGGTGGGCGGTTTTTC
>JAFCZI010000441.1 GCA_019314425.1 Deltaproteobacteria bacterium
AGGCAGGATATGATTCATCTTGGTCTGTCGGGTCTGGGTCTTGTGCTGGCGATTCTGGACAATAACACACAGGGATTTTGGCTTTTATATCGAAATCAAAATCATAGTCGAAGGTACACGTATTTGCGATTGTACAAAAACCATAACAGTCATCTTCTGTCAGGGTGTTAGGCACTACAAGTTCGCCTGATGGTGATTTCAGATATTGTTCGGGATAGTGCATACCGCACTCATCACCATAAGGAGATACAAGACAACGGCATACATCGACCTCTCCTGATGGAAAAATCATGCACTGTGAATTATAAGGACAACTACCGCCACAGATGATGTTCTCGTCGCCCACGCCATAATTTGCATCGTAAAAGTTGCATCCTCCTGCCTGTGGCTTGAGGCACACGCAGTTAGGTGGTATGTTAGGGTCAACATATCCCTCTGCTGGCACAACGTCTGTGGGGTCGAATATACATAACTCTGCCTCATTCTTACACAATCCCTCGCATTCCCATTCGCCTGTTGGTGCTGGTACCAAGAATCTATCAATACCAAAGAAATCAAGCAATCCGCCATCTCTTGTGGATTTCATGGGTTCATCTTCTACCCATACAGCAGGGCATTCACCGACACAGCCGTCCTCGCCATCACCTGTTGTCGCTGGTGTTCCGCCGCCTCCGCCCCCAGAACCGCCACCATTTGATGACATGTCGATTGAACCGTTTGAGGTGTAGTTATAATCCTCACTATTAAACATCTTAGTGCTTATATGTGGCACAAGCCAAAAAACGGCGAATAATATCACAAGTACTGCAAGTACAGACATCCCGATTACTTTTTTGCTTGGTTTATATTTCTTTTTTTTAGCCATTATTAATCGCCCGAATCTTACAACATAATTAGCACTTCGTACTTAAATACATCAACATACTACCACTTATTGCCAAAAATACCTGCTTGATTGTATCTGTGGGTATTGTTGCATCTAATGGCGCAAAACTTAACGCCACTATTATAGTTGCGATACCCCACACGAATACTATTGCTTTTAATGTATTATTTGTTGTTTTTTTAGTCATATTTATCACCAATTCCCGACACTGCAATGCTCTCCGCATTTATCGCACAGTCGGTCTTTCTCTTTCTTATATACCCTTATTCCTTGCGTATTGATTTTTGTGAACTTAACGGAGCCTTTATGTCCGCACCGCGTGCAGTCTCTCTCTAAGACATCGCCCTCAATGTATGGATATTCTGTGTCCAGCAGTTCTGCCAATTTCTTGTAATCCTGTTGGAGTCTTGTTTCGATATCTGTACACACATTACACGCACCATAATCTTTATTAAATGTCTTATTTGAATTTTGAGTATATGTATCCGATTAGTCCTCCTGTAAACATCCACGCAAGTGCATTCAAGACCACCGCAGCAATCATATTACTCGATAATTCTAACGCAGATAATATCGAGCCAACACCAAATGGAAAGAAGAATAATGGAGTTGAAGCCATAGCAGAACCAAAAAAGATAGAGGTTATCCACGCTAACGGGAACGCTAATATACCCCACACACCGCCAACTATCATTCCTGTCTTTACTGGATTCTTCTTAACTTTCTTAATGAATTTCATTATTATACACCTCATTTATTTCTTACACTACAAATATTACTTTTATTTACATCCTCATTGAATTATACAAGTTTCAATCCGGCACAGATATACATCATCTAACGACACACTTGTTCCCTTCGGTATTGTGATTGTTTGGAGATTGGCGGAACTTACAGAGGGCGTATAAAACGTACCCGTACACGCCTCTTGTGAACTTGTACAGTCAAACAAGCACGTCTCAGGGGATTGCCATGATGATAATGTCACTGTATCTTTTGTGCATGATGCTGATGATATACATTCGCCCATGAGACATACATCACCATCACAGGATTGTGTAAGGTCGAAATTTGTACATCCGTCACTCTCATCAACATAACAGCGATATACCGCATTGGCAAGGCACATAGTTTCTACCACACTAATATCACATTCATCCTCGCAGGTGTTGGCGTTGCCGTCTGAACCCGTGTCTACTTCTTCGTTCGGCATGTCATCTACAGGTATTATTGGCTCTTC
>JAFCZI010000442.1 GCA_019314425.1 Deltaproteobacteria bacterium
AATTTGAAAACCGGGGAGCTTTCTGACCGGCCAGGAGCAGGGCGATGCGGCTTCGAATGATGAAAGCAAATATGGTGAGGGCCACGATGGCGATGATCCACATGACAATATGACCGGAAATACCGCTGTCTCCCTGGATGGCAAGCGCTGGAAAAGAGACCATAACAGTTTACTCCTTTAAGCTAATAGCTAACAGCTAATACCCGTTTTACACAAAAATACCTTTTGTAAAAATTTCCAGAAAATAATCGGCCAGTTCGCCGGATTTTACCGGGCCATCCCTGTCGTACCATTTGATGGTGTAGTGAACCATGCCGAAAAAAGCGAAGGTTGCCACCACAGGCGGAATGGGCTTCATTCGGCCTTCATCGGACAGCGCCTCTAAAATGGATTGCAGGAGGTGTACATAGCGCCGTTCCTTTTTGATGAGAACCCGGCGGTAATCTTTCCCCAGGTTGCCCTGTTCGTTCACCAGCAACCGGAGGCGATCCTGATCCCCCGCATAAAAATTAGTGTAAAAACTGAGAACCCGGTTGAGTTTGCCGTGGGGCGAAATATCGGTTTCGCAGATATCTTCCAGGGTATTCAGAGCATCGTCCATGGCGTCGTTGATCAGGGCGTACAGGATGTCTTCTTTGCTGTCAAAATAATGGTAAAGGGAGGACTGGTTCATCCCAAGCCCCCTGGCGATTTCCCGCATGGAGGTGTTGTGATACCCCTTCCGGGCAAACAACCGGGCGACAACACCATGAATTTCTTTAATTTTATCCGCTTTTTTTGTCATAATCATAGAAAACCAAACAAACGTTTGATTGATTTTTAACAGAAAGGAATGTCCCTGTCAATATTTTTTTATCCAGGGATGTGATTGGGCTATCCAAACGCCTTTTACGGAACTGTTTTGGACGAAAAAAAATGTTAAAAACTGGTTTTGAATTGTGGAAAGTGATAGACTCATTTCTGTTAAATGGCTACAATCACTTGGAAAGAAAGAGGCATGGTATCCCATGTTCAGAAAGGAAAAGAGATGCGCCATCAAAAAAAGACCGATATTACAAAGGTTTGGGGTCGTCAGATTCTGGACAGTCGCGGTAATCCAACGGTGGAAGTGGAGGTCACGCTGGCATCCGGCATCCGTTCCCGCGCGGGCGTTCCATCCGGTGCTTCCACGGGTTCCCGAGAGGCTCTGGAACTGCGTGACGGCGATAAAAACCGCTATGGGGGAAAGGGTGTGCTCAAGGCGGTTGAGAATGTAACCGGCATCATCAACGATGCGCTGATTGGTTTTCATGCAAACCGTCAGGTGGACATTGATGAGAAACTGCTGGAGCTGGATGGCACTCCCAACAAGGCCGGACTGGGCGCCAATGCCACCCTGGGTGTTTCCCTGGCTGTGGCAAAGGCAGCGGCCATGGCCGCCGGTCTTCCGTTGTACCAATACCTCGGCGGACCGGGCGCCGTGCGCCTTCCCGTCCCCATGCTGAACATCATCAATGGCGGCGCCCATGCCCGCTGGCAGGGTTCGGACTTCCAGGAGTACATGATCGGCCCTTACGGTGCGGGGAGTTTCAGGGAGGCCATGCAATGGGCCTCTGAAATTTATCAGGCCCTGCGATCGGTTCTCATGGCGTCCGGTCATCACGTGGGGGTCGGGGATGAGGGGGGCTTTTCCCCGAACGTTTCCTCCAACGAGGAACCCCTGGAGGTCATCATCAAGGGGATTGAGAAAGCAGGGCTTAAGCCCGGCGCCGATGTGGGAATTGCTCTGGACCCTGCCGCCAGTGAATTCTACGAAGACGGGCGCTACAACCTGCGCACCGAGAACCGCACCTGTACTTCGGAAGAGATGGTGGACTACTACGAGAAACTGATGAACGCCTATCCCATCATCTCCATTGAAGATGGACTGGCCGAAAACGATTGGGAAGGTTGGAAAGTTCTGAACAGTCGTTTGGGAGACAAGATTGAGCTGGTGGGAGACGACCTCTTTGTGACGAACGTGGAATACATCTCCCTGGGCATTCGCGAGAACTGCGCCAACGCGGCCCTGATTAAGCTGAATCAAATCGGGACCCTCACCGAGACCATCCGGGCCGTGAGGATGTGTCAGCGAGCCGGGTG
>JAFCZI010000130.1 GCA_019314425.1 Deltaproteobacteria bacterium
CAGTATGGCTATCCACCGGATATGCAGAAATTGGCAACTGAAACAGTTCTGAAACAAGCTGAATTAATAGCGGAAGAAATTACACATGGGAAATAGCCACCGTAAACAGCGGAACATAACCAAGAGAACAAACCATGCAAAATAACAATCGATGCTGGAAACGAATAGGGGTCTGGGGGAATGAAACGCCCCGTTGCCCGAAGCTTGAAGAAGTGATCCATTGCCGCAATTGCGATGTTTTTACGCAGGCCGGCCGGAATCTCCTGGAACGGGTCCTTCCCGAAGAATACAAGGATGAATGGGGAAGCGCCCTTGTGAAAAAAAAGGGCAAAGAGACGGCCGGCGCCATTGCCGTGGTTGTTTTTCGTATTGAATCGGAATGGATGGCGCTGGCGGCCGGTTTGTTTGCGGAGATCATTCACGACGTCAATATTCACAGCCTTCCCCACCGAAAAACCCCTGTTTTACTGGGTCTTGTCAATGTGCATGGCGAAATCCAACTGTGCATCTCATTAAAACACCTCATGAATCTGGAGGATGCGCCCGTTAAAAAATATGATACGGAAAAGGCCAAGAAACGATTGATGGTGGTGTCGAAGGATAATGAACAGTGGGTGTTTCCGGTCAACGAAGTTCAGGGTATCCATCACTTTAACCCAAGCCTTCTCCAGAACGTCCCTGTGACCATCGCCAAGTGTAAATCCACTTTCACGGAGGGTATTTTCAAATGGGACGAGAAACATGTGGCCCTGCTCGATGATGAACTGCTGTTTTACAACCTTAAGAGGGGGCTTCAGTGAACGAAGGGCGTGAACAAGAAGCGCGTGATGTTTCCGCTATGATGGATCTCTTTCGTTCAGAGGTCAAACGGCATGCGCTGACCATTAATGACGGTCTTCAGGGGCTGGCCGCCGATCCGGACAGCCTGGACCGGCTCCATGCCATGATCCCCGCAATCCAGGCCATCAAGGGTGGGGCGCAGATTATTGATCTGGATCGGGCAGTGGCGGTTGCCCAGGCCATGAAAAGTGTTTTTGTGGCGGCCGAAAAAGGCGAATTCTCACTGGATGATGCGGGACTCCGATATTTGTTTGAAGGGGTTGAAATTCTCAATTACATGGCTGAAGCGCCCCGCGAAGGAGAAACGCCATGGATTGATTTGAACACGGAAGCGATTGATGCCTGGGTGAATAAGGTCATATTTCCCCCGCCCGATGAATCACCGGCATCAACCCCCCCGCCAAATACCCCTTCGCCCCCCGTTGAAGACGCGCCGCAGGAAGATGCGGAAGTTTTTCTGGATCCGGCCATGTGCGACCTTTTTCGAACGGAAACCCAGAACCATGTGGCCATCTTAAATGATGGATTGCTGCCGCTGGAGCAGAATCCGGCATCGGCAGATCAGTTGGACGCGATGATGCGGGCGGCCCATTCCCTCAAAGGGGCTGCCAGGATTATGGGCTTGGACGGTGCAGCCCATATCGCCCATGCCATGGAAGATTTTTTCGTGGCCGCGCAGAAAGGGCTCGTCCGCTTGGATCCCGGTAAGGCCGATATCCTTTTTCAGGGCATAGACATGTTGAACCGGATCTCTGAACATGTGGGTGAAGGCGCCGCCGCATGGCTCAGCGGTCACAGGAAGGAAATTGAGACGGTCAAAAATGTTATCGCAGGCATTGTTGATCAGACGTCCGATGCCATCCCCCCCGCGCAAGAACCGGAACAACCATTCCCTCCGGAAAGCGATAAAACGTTCGAAACAGGTTATGATGAACCTCATGTGGAAGATCAGGATAAACCGTTACCGCAGACCGGCGAAAACTTTGGGGCGGACCCCGCCATGCTTGACCTTTTCCATGCGGAAGTGGAAACCCATGTGGCGGTTTTAAATGATGGTCTTCTGGCTCTGGAAAACAATCCCGGGGCCACGGACCAGCTTGAAGCCCTCATGCGGGCGGCTCATTCCATCAAAGGCGGCGCCAGAATTGTGGGCCTGGATGCCGCAGTCAAAGTGGCCCATGCCATGGAAGACTGTTTTGTTGCGGCGCAGAAAGGCGCGGTATTGCTGGGGTCAGAGCAGATCGATATCCTGCTTCGGATTGTGGATATCCTCATTAACATTGCGGAATCCATCCACGGTGGTGAAACGGACTGGGTGAGCCGCCATGGCGGAGAAATTGATCATCTCATGGCCGCCATGACCGCCATCATTCACGGTGAGGCGCCTATCCCCGTTTCTCCGGTGGCGGAACCGTTCGTCGAAGACCCTGTACCCGTGGTTCCATCCGACAGCGAAAGCGATCTTTCGCTCGCAAAAGCCGAGGATATCAAGCCGGTTCTAAAAGAAACCACCGAAAAATCACCGGCACTGGTAAAATCAGGGGAACTGGATCGGACGGTGCGGGTGACCGCCGCCAAAATTGAACGGCTCATGGGGCAGGCCGGAGAAGTGGTGGTGGGCGCCGGATGGTTGCCCACTTTTTCCGAGTCACTTCTGGATCTAAAGCGTAATCATCTAGAATTATTGACACTTCTGGAGGGGCTGCAAGACGCCATCATGCGGAAAGAGAAGCGCTCCCGGGCCCAGGAGTTGATTGCGCGAGCCCGGGAGAAGACCAAAGCCTGTACCCTTCAACTGGCGGATCGGTTGAATCAGTTCGATATTTTTACCGGTGCCACCGCAGCGCTTTCCGATCGCATCTACCATGAGGTTATCTCGGTTCGTATGAGGCCCTTCTCAGATGGGGTTCAGGGATTTCCAAGGCTGGTACGGGATCTTGCCCGGGATCTGGGTAAAAAGGTGCGCCTGGAGATCAAGGGAAAAGGCACCGAGGTGGATCGGGATATCCTTGAGAAACTGGATGCCCCCTTAAATCATCTGATTCGAAATGCGGTGGACCATGGCATTGAATCCCCCGAAGAGAGAGCCGCCGCCGGGAAACCGGAAACCGGCCTTTTGCAGCTTGAGGCCTCCCATCGATCGGGGATGCTCATGATTACGGTTAAAGATGACGGCCGTGGCATTGATCTGGAAAAGCTGCGGCAGAAAATTGTTGAAAAAAAGATGACCCCCCATGAAATGGCCACCCGGATGACCGAGACGGAATTGATGGAATTTTTGTTTTTGCCGGGATTTTCAACGGCAAAAAATGTCACCGAAATATCGGGTCGGGGTGTGGGCCTGGATGTGGTTCATAACATGGTTCATGAAGTGAGCGGTGTGGTGCGAGCGGTTTCAAACCCCGGAGAAGGGTTGGCGTTCCATATCGAACTGCCCTTGACCCTTTCCGTGGTACGCACTTTCCTGGTGGAGATTGCCGGCGAACCCTACGCTTTTCCCCTGGCCCGGATTGATCGGTGCCTGGAATTGCGACCCTCGGACATCGACATCGTTGAGGACCGTCAGTATTTCAGATTCGACGATAATAACATTGCCCTGTTGGATATTCACAATGTTCTGGAACTGGAAACGCCCCTTGAAAACCGGGAGAAACTGTTTGTTGTGGTGCTGAGCGACAGGTTGAATGCCTACGGGCTGGCGGTGGACAAATTCCTGGGGGAATGTGATCTGGTGGTACGGCCTTTGGATGCCAGACTGGGTAAAGTGCCCGATATCAGTTCAGTGGCCGTAATGCTGGATGGCGCGCCCGTTTTGATCTTTGATGTTGAGGACCTGGTTCGCTCCATCGACAACCTGCTGGCCGGGCGAAGGCTTCGCAAATTGAACCCGGGGTCCGAGGCCATCGAAGCCCGCAAGCAAAAGCGGATACTGGTGGTGGATGACTCCTTTACGGTTCGGGAGATGGAACGGAAACTGCTTGAAAGCAAGGGCTACCTGGTGGATACGGCGGTTGATGGGGTGGATGGCTGGAATGCGATTCGCACGGGTAGCTATGATATGGTCATAAGCGATGTGGACATGCCCCGAATGAACGGCATTGAGTTTGTGAACCGGATCAAACGCCATGCCGAGCTCAAAAGCATCCCCGTGATTATCGTTTCCTATAAGGACAAGGAAGAGGACCGATTGGCGGGCCTTCAGGCGGGGGCCAACTACTACCTGACCAAGAGCAGTTTTCAGGACGACTCCTTCATACGGGCTGCCGTTAATCTTATTGGAGAGGCTTAAAACAAAGGGGGCAGTTGTCAGGGGGCAGGGTTTAATTCGAAGCCGCTTTTTCTGCACCCTGCACCCTGATAACTGTACACTGTGAATATGCGCATCGCCATTGTCAATGATCTCTCCCGGGCCGTCGAGATCCTCAGAAGGATTGTTCTGGACAGTGCCCTCCACAAAGTGGCCTGGGTCGCTCGAACCGGTGAGGAAGCGATTCAAAAATGTGAAAACGATATCCCTAACCTGATTCTCATGGACCTGTTCATGCCCGGCATGGGCGGTGTGGAAGCAACCCGCAGGATCATGTATGCCTCACCGTGCCCCATTTTGGTGGTGACGGCCACCATGGAAGACCATGCGGGAAAAGTTTTTGAAGCCATGGGTCATGGGGCGCTTGATGCCATCAATACGCCCATGATGGGGAGCGGGGAGGGCGCTCGGAAAAGTCGGGATGCGCTGCTGAAAAAGATTGCCATCATTGAAAAGCTGAGCCTGAATTCTCAGGCGAGCCCCACGAAACGCCAATCAATGGGGGCACCGTTTGCAAAAGTCTCATCGCTTATTGCCATCGGTGCTTCCACCGGGGGCCCGAAAGCCCTGGCGGATATTCTGAGCCGTATGCCGGCCAATCTGAGCGCAGGCATCATTATCGCGCAGCACGTGGACGGGGAGTTTTCCGCCGGCATGGCCCGGTGGCTTGATGGACAGAGTCCCCTTACCATTCGCCTGGCGGAAGAGGGGGCGTACCCGGCCCGTGGAACCGCTCTTCTGGCCGGAAAAAATGACCACCTTGTCCTGACGCGAAACCTTAACCTGGCTTACACCCGAGAACCTGTCGCCACGCCTTTTCGTCCTTCGGTGGATGAGTTGTTCAAAAGCGTTGCAGCCCATTGGCCCTCAATGGGTATTGCCGTACTGTTGACGGGAATGGGGAGAGACGGCGCCGATGGCATGAAAATGCTGCATCGCGTCGGTTGGCACACCATAGCCCAGGATGAAGCAACCAGCGTTGTTTACGGTATGCCCAAGGCGGCCCGGGATCTGGGCGCCGTGTCGGAAATCCTGCCCATTGATCGGATTGCGCCGGCAATTCTGCGGCGATTATCGGCGTTTTAGGTAGGGGCAGGTCTTGTGCCTGCCCTTGACCCAAACGGAAGGGCGGAAGGCCCGCTCCTACAAAACGACAACCCAACAGAACAGGAATCCCAATGTCCGATACCGCCCCCCTAACCCAACACCGCATCACCGTTTTGCTGGTGGACGATCAACACATGATCGGTGAAGCCCTTCGCCGAATGCTGGCGCCCGAACAGGATATTGATTTTCACTACTGCCAGGATCCCACAAAGGCCATCAAAACCGCAAACCGGATTCAACCCACGGTCATCCTGCAGGATTTGGTCATGCCCGAAATCGATGGTTTAACGCTGGTGCGCTATTATCGCGCCAATCCCGCAACCCGGCAAGTACCGTTGATTGTGCTTTCCAGCAAGGAAGACGCCCTGACCAAGGCCGAAGCATTTGCGCTTGGCGCCAACGACTATATGGTCAAACTGCCGGACCGGTTGGAGATTCTGGCACGAATCCGCTACCACTCCAGGGGCTACATTAATCTGCTGGAGAGAAATGAGGCCCAGGCGCAATTGGAGAAAGCCAACCGGTTCATTCGAAAAACATTCGGCCAGTATCTCTCCGATGATATCGTTGATGCCATTCTCGAAAGTCCCGAAGGCGCGGCGCTGGGCGGGGAAAAGCGCTTCGTTACCATCATGATGACCGATCTCAGGGGATTTACCGCCATCGGCGAACGTCTGCCGGCTGAAGATGTTGTGGGCATTATCAATATCTACCTTGAAACCATGACGGAAATTGTTTTGAAATATCAGGGAACCATCGATGAGTTTATTGGTGATGCCATTTTTGTGATTTTCGGAGCGCCGATTCTGCGGGACAATGATGCCAAACGTGCGGTGGCATGCGCAGTGGAGATGCAGCTTGCCATGGCCCAGGTGAATGCCAAATGCAGGGAGAAAGGATACCCTGAAGTTCACCAGGGTATCGGTATCAATTCGGGCCAGCTGGTAGTGGGCAATATCGGAAGCAAAAAACGGATGAAATACGGCGTGGTGGGCCGCAATGTGAACCTGACCGCGCGTATCGAAAGCTATACCGTGGGAGGCCAGATCTTCATCTCGGAAAACACCATGGAAGAATGCGGCCGGCACCTGTTGAGGATTGACGATCAGATGGACGTCATGCCCAAAGGGGTTAAAAAGCCCATCACGATCTACGAGGTGGGGGGCATCAGGGGCGAATTTGACCTGTTTCTGCCGGAAAAAGTGGAAGTGGTCCTGGTGGATTTATCCCGGCCCATCGCCATCGAATTTACGGTGCTTGAAGGAAAGCACGCGGGGGAATCCCGTTATCAGGGGACTGTGGACAAGCTGTTTGAAAAAACTGCCCAGATATCAGCCGAGGTTTCGGCGGACAAACTGGTCAATTTGAAAATTTCACTTTTTGATCACGACGGACATGAAATCACATCGGATCTCTATGCCAAGGTGATCAAAAGCGTTTCAAGGGATCCGGCAATTTTTCATATCAGCATGACCTCCGTGCCCCCTTCGGCGGCCTCCTTCCTTGAACATGCCACAACTGAGTCTTGATGGCGTCGTAAAAAGTCCCATCTACTGCGTTGCAGTGATTTTTCAGAATCTCAACATACGACATGTATGCCTACGATCCTGAAAAACCACTACGCCTTGTATATGGAACCT
>JAFCZI010000443.1 GCA_019314425.1 Deltaproteobacteria bacterium
CCACTATATCATCCGCGACAACTTCACCAAGGTCCGCACCCCGGGTACCTGGAGTGATTATGTCACCTTTGAGGGGACCAGGCCCATCAAACGATCCGCGTTTACGGTGATCGCTCCAAAAACAAACCCCTTACGGCAGATTGCCTTAAAATCCGAAATTCCCGGCACCGTAACATTTAAAAAACATGAACGGGGCGATGTCATCGTTTATAAATGGATCGCCAAAAACGTTCCCCTGGCGATTCCCGAACCCAACATGCCGCCCCTGTATACCCAGGCCCAGCGTCTGCTGGTCAGCACAATCGAGGACTGGGAGTCCATCTCCCGGTGGTACTGGACCCTTTGCGAGCCCAACCTTGAAAAAACCACCCCGGCCATGGGGGCCATGGTGGCGGAACTGACCCGGGACACAAAGACCTCCGCCCAGCGGATTCAGGCGATATTTACATGGGTTTCCCAGAAAGTCCGCTACCTGGGCCTGACCGTTGAAAAAGATGCGCCGGGCTATGAACCCCACCCGGTGAGCATGACCTTTGACCAGCGGGCCGGCGTCTGCCGGGACAAAGCGGCCCTCCTGGTGGCCATGCTGCGTCTGGCCGGTATAGAAGCCTATCCGACCCTCATCATGAATGGACCGAAAAAAGACCCCGAGGTCCCCCAGCCTTTTTTCAACCATGCGATTACCGCCGTGCGTGGGGCAGACGGGTCCTACCGGCTCATGGATGCCACCGATGAAAACACCAGCCGGATGTTTCCAAGCTACCTGGACAACCAGAGCTATCTTGTCGCAACACCCACCGGTGAAACGCTGTTGACCAGCCCCGTGACACCCGCCGAACAAAATATGATGCTTATTACCACCAAAGGGTCCCTTGACGCCAACGGTCACCTGGCCGCCGAATCAAAGCTGCAGTTTAACGGGATCAACGATAATGCGTACCGGGGGTTTTTCGCCAGAATATCCCCTGATGAACAAAGGGGGTTTTTTGAAAAAATAATCAAGAATTTTGCACCGGGCGCACGGCTTACCCGTTACGCCATTTTACCCGAAAACATGCTGAACACCACTCAGCCGCTGACGGTGGAACTTGTATTTGAAGCTGGCGATATCAGGGTGGCCGGAACCGATACGGTCATGCTGCCGTTGCCGAGAATGGGCGGCAGCCTGGGCATGGTACACTACCTCCTGGGTCGGACCGGACTTGAAAAACGCAACTATCCCATTCTCACCGAATATGCCTGCGGCGTCCGGGAAATACTGGATCTGAAGTTAAACCGGGCGGTTGGAACACTGAAAAACCTGCCGCAATTCCCCATCCTTGACAATCAGGGTGTCACCTGGTCGCGTAACTTGTCACTGGAGAACAACACCCTGCACGGTGAAAATACGTTTAAACTCAATCTGCCGCAGTATTCCCCGGAGCAATACCAGTTACTCAGGGAAACGCTGAAAAAAATCGAATCCAACAATCGAAAGATGGTTCTTTTCCAGCCCCCGCCCATAGGTCCGGATCCGGCCGCCCAAAAATGGTATTCCACTTTTGAGGCCGATGCAGTCATCCTCAATGAAGATATCGAATACAGGTTGGAGGATACCCACAACTGGACGGAGACCCGGAATATCAAAATCAAGGTACTGACCTATGCCGGCAAGAAAAAATTCAGTGACGTCCGAATGGATTACAATCCGGTCTGGGAAGGCGTATACTTAAAAAAAGCCAGCGTGACCACCCCTTCGGGAAAAGTCAAAACGGTTACAGAACAACAAATCAACCTGATGGATGCCGCCTGGATTGGCAACGCACCCCGCTACCCTGCAGCCAAAACCATGGTTGTCAGTCTTCCGGGAGTGGAAGTGGGCAGTGTTATTGAATTAACGGTGGTGCACCGACTAAAAAATCAACCTTTTTTCTCTGTCGGCGGTAATTTTTTCAGGCAGGAGATGGCGGCGTCAACACATGAAGCAAGCTTTCATAACCGCTTTTTTTCGGCCAACCCCGTTTTTCGCTACACCGTTCCTATTGTAAAAAAAACGATACGACTGCAAATTCCCTCAAACCTGCCCATAAAAATTTTCCGTGCCGACCAGGG
>JAFCZI010000444.1 GCA_019314425.1 Deltaproteobacteria bacterium
CACCCAGAAACTGGCCCCCATCTCGGATGAAGACAACCCGGCACACCATTACCTCATGGGAATGGAAATGATTGACAAGGGAAACATAAACGAGGCGGATGCCCGTTTCCAGCGAGCCCTGAAACTGGAACCGGATTATCCTCCCGCTCTGGCGGGTCGAGCCCTTGCCGCTGCCTGCCGCACAAAGGCCGAAACGGACGGGGAGCACAAGTCAGTGGAACTCAAACGAGCACTGGACCTGCTGGATGATGCTCAGGACGAAGCGAAGGAAGATTCTCAAAAATTCCTCGTTGAAGTCACCGGAATTCGCGTCTACACCCGTGCAAAGCCCAAAGGGTGGATCGATGACGCTTTGGACTGCTACGAAGACAGCATGGACCTAGATGAAGTGAATGTGGCAGAACTGCCCTACTACCGAAGCAAAGAGGCCGCCCCCTACTTTATGGGCAAAGCTTATTTTGCGGACTACCAGTTCCGGAAATCGGAGGATATGCTCTCAAAAGTCATGTCCGCCCCGCCGGGACGCTGGCACGAACCTGCTGAGATACTGTTCAGGCGGGTGCACAAAATCGTGCGGGCATCCTCCGGTTATACCCTTACCAATGTGGCCAAGCGCATTGCTGTAAAAGACCAGGTTTCAAGGGCGGATGTGGCGGCTCTGCTGGTGGATGAGATTCATCTGGACCGTTTTCTGGCTGGCCGGATTGCAGCGCCTCAGAAAAAAGACCCGGGGGCTTTTGTTCCTGCGGATATACGGGAAAATCTTTTCAAACCTGAGATTCTCATCGTCGTTAAATGGGGTTTGCGAGGACTTGAGCCCATGTACGACAGTACCTCCAGAGCGTACCTCTTCTACCCCAATAAACCCATCACCAGAAAACAACTGGCCTTTGTTCTGGAAGACATACTGATCAAAATCACCGGGGATGAATCACTGGCCAGCAGATATTATGGTCAGACAAACTCACCCTACCCAGACGTTCCACCCACATCGTCCTATTACAACGCGGTTACCAATTCAGTTACCCGGGGCCTCATGGCACCCGATCTCTCAGGGGCTTTCAGACCCGACGAAAACACGGACGGCGCAGAATTGCTTCAGTCGGTCATGCGGTTAAGAAATGTAATGAACATACACTAGGAAAGGAGATTTACCATGAAAAAATTATTGGGTTCCATATTGGCACTTTTGGCAATGTTCGCTTTCATACCGGGTGTGTGGGCCGAATGGAAGAGCATAACCGATCCCGTGCAGATTTTTGAAGAAGGTTATATCCAGGTCGTTGGCGTATCGGAGGAAGGGCAGAGTCGTTACAAAGCCATGAGGGCGGCTACCGTGGTTGCTCAGCGAGATCTTCTGGAAGTCATGGAAGGGCTCCGCCTCTCGGGCCAGACCACGGTAAGGGATGGCATGCTGCAGTCCGACGATATCCGCACCAGCATCAGCGGCTTTCTGCGGGGCGCCATCAAATGCGGCGAAAAATACCACAATGACCGACAGTATGCCGAAGTCTGCATGAAGCTTCACATTCGCGGAAAAGGCGGGTTGTATGATGTGATTCTGCCGTTGATCAAAGAAAAAAAGATTCAGCGGGTGGCACCTGCACTGCCCACGGACTACTACAAACCCAAATTGATTCCCAAGGTGATAGGCACTGAGGTTGTGGAGGAAACGGTTCAGAAAAGGGTCCCGGAAATCGGGGGCAAACCAGCCACCGTAACGGAAACCGTAGCGGTGGTGAAGCAAGTCCCCGCCGTTGTTTTTGACGGCCTGATCGTGGATGTGAGGGATTTCAAATTCAGGCCCGCCCTGGTCAACACGGTCGTTACCGATGGCGAAAAGGTGGTTTTTGATCCATCTAAAATCTTAAGCGCCATCCTGGTGGAACGGGGTTGCGGTGGATTCACCACCGATCCCGGCAAAGCCAAAGCCCTGCTTCAAAGCTGGGGCAGCACAAAACCCTTGATCGTAAAAGGGGTTGGGGTGGTCAAGATGACTAACGCCAAAGTATCCCCTGACGATGCCGCCGCCATTTATCTCAGTGATCAGAAAAGCAACCTGCTGGCGCAGGCAAAGGTGGTTTTTCTTCT
>JAFCZI010000131.1 GCA_019314425.1 Deltaproteobacteria bacterium
GGCAACAGCAACTTCACTCGATCAATTTAATGAATTATTTTCCAAATATGCCACCGGGGAAAAAGCGAGATTCAGCGATTCTTCGTTCCGCGAAAAAAGAGACTTTAGAGGCGCACTCACTTTTCTTGTCGATGGTGAACGACGTTTATGCCCATACCACGGCAAGGTAAAAATACAACAGTACAGAATTCATCTTGTTGATCGCCCTGCTTTTGGAAGATCTACGAGAGTCGTTTATGTCGGACCAAAATTAACAAAAGGATAAAAACAACCAGCCTCCCCCGTCAACGAAAAAACTAACCACAGGCAACTGACAATCAATAATAAATGCTTCCTGCCCATATAGCTAAAAATATAAAAAAACAGGTTCTCTATTATCTGTAATCCACCTTTGCCGTCCCTACGGGACAGAAAGAAGAAACCTTGTATCAGCATGGGTCTGTGCTGTATCGACATATATCTGTAGCCCAAAAAAACCTGCAACTGCAACGTGTTGCAAATGTGAGAGATGAACTCTCAGAGTGATGCATAAGACCCTAAACTCTGATTTCCACCTTTCCTTTCAGTACGCTTTTGACTTGTCCGATGGGCACTTCTTCCCGGTGGAAAATGCCTGCGGCCAAGGCTGATTCGGCCTCAGTTTTTGTGAAGACTTCCAGAAAGTGCTCCGGGCCTCCGGCGCCGCTCGATGCAATAACGGGGATGGAAACGGCCCCTTTCACCGCGTTGATGAGTTCCAGGTCAAACCCCCGGGATGTGCCGTCCCGGTCGATACAGTTCAGCAGGATTTCTCCGGCCCCCAGCTTTTCACAGACCTGTGCCAGTGTGATCGCATCAAGATCTCGACCCTCCCGGCCTCCCTTGATGGTGCATTGATACCAGCAATAGGATTCACCGTTGGGTCCCGGGATGTTCGTTTTGATCACCTGGTGTTGGACGTCTTCAGGCTTCCCCACGTATACCCGTCTCGGATCAATGGAAATTACCACGGCCTGGTTTCCATAGACCCGGGCGATCTCTTCAATGGCGCTCCGGCAGGTTTTAATGCCGGTTTTAAGATGGGCTTCAGCCACCAGAACGGCATCACTGCCGATGGATATTTTGTCCGCGCCGGATCTGAAATATTTTGCGGCGACCTCCAAGGCTGTGTAGGTCCTGCCGTCCTTATCCGTGTAATTCCGAATGCCGCCCCCGATGGTGAGGGGGACAAAGACGTTTTCGGAGGTCTGTCTCAGTACCTCAAGCATGGGCATGTCTTCCAGCGGAAAATCCCTGAATCCGGTGATGTTGAGGAAGGTGATTTCGTCGGCGCCTTCTTCGTAGTACCTGCGGGCCAGATCCACCGGTTTGCCGAGGTTCCGAACATCGCCGTTTTCCCTGACATCGTACTGGTCCCCTTTGGTCACCACCAGATCGCCATGGTCGTTGGTGCGAACGTCCAGGCAGGCAATGATGCGTTTGGCCAAGGCTGTACGGCTTGAAATTTCCGGGGGCAGGGTCATTTGACCCTCATTCCTGAGGAAGTTTTCCAGCATGCGAAGCCCTGATTTACCACTTTTTTCAGGGTGAAACTGGGTGGCGGTCACGTTTCCTTTCTGGATGGCACTGACAAACCCATAGCCGTAATCAGTGGTGGTCAGTACGGTATCATCCGTAGTGGGTTTAACGTGGTAGGAATGGACAAAGTAAAATTTTTCGTTACCTTCAAGACCTGCAAACAGCCTGGATGGTTGTTGAATATTCAGTCCGTTCCAGCCGATGTGGGGAACGGAAAGGTCAGTGGAAAACCGTTGTACGCTGCCCGGGATGAACCCCAGCCCCGACATGTTCGGTGCTTCCTCACTCTTTTCGAACAAGGCCTGGAGCCCCAGGCAGATGCCCAGGAAGGGACGATCAGCTTTGAGATAGGCCAGTAGCGGCGCGACAAAATTTTTTCGGTGCAGGATTTCCATCATGTTGCCGAAGGCGCCGACCCCGGGAAAGACCAGCTTTTCAGCGGAAAGGATATCCTCTTCTGTTTTAACAAGATGGACCTGTTCGCCGAGACTTTCGATGGCGTTGATGACGCTTCTGACGTTTCCGGCGCCGTAATCCAGCAACGTGATCATGGGCTGTTCCTCGTAAAGGGGGCAGGGTGCAGGATGGCGCTGCCTTTTCTGCACCCTGCAAACTTTTTTCTCGTTCCCATGCGCCAGCGTGGGAACCTGGAATATGGGGGTTGCCTAATTGTAAGGGTTTGGGTTATACAAAATGCAGGTTTGAATGTAAAGTTTCGAAAGGATAGCCCATATGCGCGTTACCAGCATTCAGATGGAAATAAAGGACAGACATAAGGAAGAAAACCTCGAAGCGGCATTGAATCTGTTGGACCAGGCGCCGTCAAGCGATTTGGTACTGCTGCCGGAATTGTGGCCTTGCGGTTATTTTTCGTTTCATCGGTATCGAGAGGATAGCGAACCTATTGACGGCCCGACAGTATCCGCTTTGAGAGAAAAAGCCTCGGCTATGGGGACTCATATCCTGATGGGCAGCCTGGTGTTGCGGGAAGACGATGACTTGTTTAACGCTGCCCTTCTTCTGGGACCTGCTGGCGGGATCATGGCCCAATATCGGAAGATTCATCTTTTTGGATACCAGTCGGAAGAGCGAAAACTGTTGACGGCGGGTAAAAAGCCGACGGTCGTGGATCTGCCGTGGGGCAAAGCGGGGATTACCACCTGCTATGATTTGCGCTTTCCGGAGCTTTATCGACTCATGGTGGATCAGGGCGTTTCGATTTTTCTGGTACCCTCGGCATGGCCCCTGGCGCGACTGGATTCCTGGCGCCTGTTTAACCGGGCCAGAGCACACGAAAACCTCTCTTACCTTTTTTCCTGTAACTGTGCTGGAACCAGTGACGGCAAGACTTTTGCCGGTCACAGCATGATCGTTGATCCCAGTGGAGAGGTTCTGGCTGAAGGTGGGGAAGACGCATGTTATGTTTCAGCGGATATTGATCAACAGCGTGTTCAGGACGTCCGTAAAGAATTTTCTGCCCTGAATGATCGGGTTTTCTGATTTTAAACGCTCAGAAGGGGCAGTTTTAAAAAGGAGTATTCACATGGCTCGATCCTATGATATCGGTTTAAAAGAGGCGCTTTCTCTGACTTTTAATGCTATTCGGGTTCTGAAACCGGCGCCGATGCCGGTTCATGAAGTGTGTGGTCTTGTGGCGGCAGAGGACCTGAGGGCGGTGGTGGATTGTCCATCGGCCACGTCTTCCCTGCGGGACGGGTTTGCAGTGGTTTCGACGGATATCACCAAAGCGTCGCGTGAAAACGGCATTCCGCTCAGAATTTCCGGAACTCTGGCTGCTGGGGACCCCACCCTGAAGACCGTTCAGCCGGGTGAGGCGGTTGAAATACTGACCGGCGCTGTCATACCCAAAGGCGCCGATGCGGTTGTATCCGTTGAATTCACGGAACAGCGCGGCGACAAGGTGATCTGTTTCCGGGATGCGCCCTTCGGATGCAACCTCCTGTTTCAGGGCAGTGATGTGACAAAAGAGGGTCTCATGGTGAGCCGGGGGAAGACCTTGACGCCCGCCCTGACCGGGTTTTTGGCTGCCGGTGGTCTGGACCAGGTGATGGTATACCCGTTACCTCGTGTTGCCGTTGTGGCTACCGGCGACGAAGTGATTGCGCCCGGGCACTCCCTGAAGCCCGGCCAGTTGTATGCCAGCAACATTGTGACCCTTTATTCGTGGCTGGGTCATTTCGGCATGTCGGGGGAAACGGCCGTTGTGCGGGATCGTCCCGATGAACTCGAAAAGACCTTCAAAAACCTCCTTTCAAAAAATGACACCCTTCTGACCAGCGGGGGCGCCTGGAAAAGCGAGCGGGATCTGACCACGAAAATCCTGGATGAAATGGGTTGGGAGATGCTTTTTCACCGGGTCCGGCTCGGTCCGGGAAAGGCGGTTGCACTGGGGATACTGGATGGCAAACCCATTTTCTGCCTTCCCGGGGGCCCCCCGTCCAATGAGATGGCCTTTCTTCAGATTGCCCTGCCCGGACTCCTTCAGATGGCAGGAAAACCAAACACACCATTTCCGTTAAAAAAAGTAAGGCTGGCGGAAGCGGTGCGCGGGGACATCACATGGACCCAGTTTTTTCAGGCGAGTCTGGAAAAGCGGGAAGGGGAGTGGTGGGCCGTCCCGCATCACATAAAAAGCCGGATTCAGTCCCAGGCCCGGGCCGAGGCCCTGATCAGAATTCCGGAAGGTGTGGAATGTGTGGCGCCCGGAGATATTATTGAGGTGCAGACCCTTTTATGAAGGTACTAACATAACATGAAAGCTGAAAATGAAAGATCATCCAATCAGGAAACCGGCTTGATACAGGTTTATACCAGCCCTTCAAGAAAAACAAATTATGCACCCTACGGCCTGGCCCTTCGGGCTTCCGGCCAGGGGCTTCGCACACTCATCATACATTTTGCCCCCCACGATTTGATGGGCGGAGAAAAGCAGGCATGTACGTCTCTTGCCCCAAATCTGGTGATAGACGCCTCACCCTTGGATGGTTTCAATATTAAAGAGGGAATGGCGGCGGGAAGGGCAGGGGATGCCTTTCAAAAAGCCATGGAAGCCGCAGTATCCGGCGTCTTTGATGTGGTGGTCCTGGAGGGCGTCCTGGGGATGGTTTCAGATGAACTGATTCCGTTGCCTGAGATTTTAAATTTGATGCGGGAAAAAGGACCCCGGGTGGAGCTTGTCCTCACCGGGCCTGAAGCTGCGGATGTGATCATAGAAAAAGCAGATTTGGTGACAGAAATGTCTGTGCGCATATCCGCCCGAGGCAAGAATCAAGAACCGATCGAAGTGGTGACCGGCAAGGGAAAGGGGAAAACCACCTATTGCCTGGGAAAGGCCCTGCTCATGAGCAGTATGAATGTGCCCACTTTTATTCTTCAGGTTGTCAAATCGCCCAAACCTTATGGCGAGATCATGGCCATCAAAAAATTGCCCGGGCTTGAGATTGAGACCATGGGAAAGGGGTTTGTGGACAAAAAAAATCCCGATGCGGATCCCAGCCACTGGGAAGCGGCCAGGAACGCGTGGGAGCGGGGAAAGGAAATCATATCGTCCTCCCGATACGGGTTGGTGGTGCTGGATGAAATCAATATCGCTGTCAATTATGGATTTATCCACCCCGATGAGGTGCGGGACTTGCTGTTAAATAAGCCGAAGGGTGTACATCTCATTCTGAGCGGGCGTTACGCAAAGACCGACGTGATGAAACATGCAACGGTTGTTATGGAGATGAAAGAGGTTAAACATCCCTTTAAGAATGGCATCGGCGCGAGAAGGGGGATTGAATATTGATGGCGTCGTGAAAAGCAGAAAATAAGGGCAGACACACAGGGCGGGCACAAGACCCGCCCCTACGAAACCAACCGGGTTCACCCGTAGGGGCGGACCTGTGTGTCCGCCCTTCCGTTACGCAACATACGACATGTATGCTGACGATCCTGAAAAACCACTACGCCTTGTATTGGGAACCTTTTACAACGCCATCTATAGATAAATTCGTGACTTTTTATGGGACCATCAAGGCTTGACAATAAAGGAAAACTTTCTTAACGCTGTGTAAAGGAGAGGAGCGTTTAAACATGAATCAGGGAAAAGATAACTTTGAGATGCTCAAAACCATAGATTCTCAAGCCGTTCAATCTCCCCCCACCACCTGCTGACCCAAGGGCGGAACGGCTCAGTTGAGCCCGCCGAGGATGGAGCAGCCATTTGTGGAAGGATATGTTGAGACTCAAACGGGAAGGGTCCCCCGGGTCTCCTCCACGTTGGTGTGGGCCGATCGTTTCGGAAGTATCAAGGCCCGGTGGGGTGTGCGCCGTATGCGGTTCACCGTTGATCCCGGATTGTATGCCCTTGGTAATCCTGATGAGAAAGCCAAGGTTTTTGTGACTGCCAATTACAAGATGAGCTTTGACCGGCTTCGTGAGGCGCTTGCCCTCCGCGATGCATGGATCCTGGTGTTTGACACCAACGGCATCAATGTCTGGTGTGCTGCGGGAAAGGGCTCATTCGGCACAGAGGAACTGGTCCGGCGTATTGAGTTCAGCAATCTGGCACAGATCGTTGTCCACCGGGAGTTGATCCTGCCGCAATTGTCGGGCCCCGGTGTTGCGGCCCACCAGATAAAGAAGCGTTCCGGTTTTAAGATCGTTTATGGTCCGATCGAATCAACGGATTTGCCGCGTTTCTTAGATGCAGGATGCAAAGCGACACCGGATATGCGAAAAAAAACCTTTTCCACGAGGGAAAGGACGGTCCTGGTCCCGCTTGAATTGGTGGGGACCCTCAAATGGAGCCTTCTCATACTGCCCTGTCTGTTCTTCGCAGGGGGCTTTGGCGGGGAAGGGGGCTTCTGGGCCGGAACCATGCGTTACGGCCTGTTTGCCGCAGTTGCCTTTATTTGCGCCATTGTTTCAGGAGCGGTTCTGACGCCGATTTTGCTGCCCTGGCTGCCGGGGCGTGCTTTTTCCCTTAAGGGACTGATTATGGGGCTGATAACGGCCATTCTGCTTGCCGGTCTCTGGCCTGGTAATTTCAATGGTTGGGTGGGCGGGATGGAAGTTATCGCGTGGTTTCTTTTGATTCCGGCCTTTTCGGCATATCTGGCCATGAACTTTACGGGTGCTTCCACCTATACGTCTCTTTCGGGGGTCAGAAAAGAGATGAAGTGGGCGGTGCCCTTTGAGATCGCGGGAGGTGGGGCAGGTTTAATCTTATGG
>JAFCZI010000445.1 GCA_019314425.1 Deltaproteobacteria bacterium
AGCGAGCAAGGACGGATCTTTGAGAGAGAAGACAGCAAATCCAGACATCAAGGCATCTGCCATTGAGATATCGGGATCACCCTCACGGTGATCCGATACTCCCAAAAAATCTTTATGCAGACCCTTGAACAGTGGATCAGCACTAAGATGCTTTCGAGAAGCTAGCTTTCCCTTTTTTTGTTGGCTTTGATGTTTCATGACTTTCATGGGAGCTAATCATGAACCATCGTTCGCAAAATGTCCAGGTTTTCCTCAAAATTATTTGCAGTTTTGGCACTTTTTTTTGAAAAAAGCCCCTATGAAGCGATTTTCAGCTATTTTTTCAGTCAAAGCTTTACGAAAAGAAAATCTCAAGATACACTGGTATTGGGCCTTTCAACAGGAAGCGGGAATTGCTGGACGCCCGGCGCGGCTTTATGGGTTACCCGCGCCAATAGAAAGACCTCGCCCCGGTCATTATAGACCCGAACTTGCATAATAGACCCGAACTTGCATATTGGCTTCAATCCCCCGCTTTCCGGCATCGTCGGGATGGATCATCAGGGTGGCAGGACCTGCCCGGGTTTGAAGATCGTCAATTTCATTGATGGTTGACTTTTACGCAGATGGCGCCGCAGGTGAAGGGAGATGGTCTGGATCCCCTTTGACCGACACCACCCTACCCACTTCCACGCCCACAAGGAGCCCGCAAGTATCTGGACAATCGTGTGGACACACGGACGTTTATAGGTAACCATTGAATATTCTCCCACTAACGGCAGTTTCAAATTTGTCCCTGAATATACGCAAGTTGCACTGAAAAAGGCAAGGGGCTCATATTACGACTATGATTTTGCGCTGTGGTACGCCCTGATGCCCCCCCTCGTTGCCATTGCCGGTTGACGCCAAGCCCGGAACCCTTTGGGGCTCCGCCTTCATTGGCTTGACATCCACCATCCCATTGAAATACTCTCCCGTTTATGAAAATATTTGCCACATGTGAGAACCTGACATGAGCCGGACCCTGGCGCAGGTTGGAGAATTCGGGCTCATTGACCGGATCCATGAGGTTATTCGGAATGAAGGGGTTGAGCTGCCGAAAAACACCCTCGGCATCGGCGATGACTGTGCCGCCTGTCAACCCCGCCCCGGATATGATCTGCTGGTAACCTGTGACTGCATGGTGGAAAACCGGCATTACCTGCCGCGCTTTATTTCGCCCCGTGAGATGGGGCGCCGGGCCATGGCCCTGAACATCAGCGACGTGGGCGCCATGGGCGGGCAACCCCGCTATGCCCTGATTTCCCTGGGGCTCCGGTCAAGCACACGGCTCAAAGACGTAATGGACATCTATCGTGGATTTCTGGCGGAATTGAACCCTTTTAATGGCTTTATCATCGGCGGGAATATCACGGGGACAAAGGATGCCGATTTTATCGACATTACCCTGATCGGGGAGGTTGAAGCGGGCAAAATGGTGCGTCGCTCCACTGCCAAACCGGGGGACGCAATTCTGGTGACCGGGTATCCCGGTCAATCGGCTGCGGGGCTTGAAATTCTGCTCCAGGCCGAGCCTGGAAAAACGTGGGCCGACAACCCGCTGGTCACGGCTTACCAGTGTCCTGCACAACGTGCCGTTGAAGGACATGCGGTGGCCAAAACGGGCCTCGTTAATGCCATGATCGACACCAGTGACGGTCTCCTGGGTGATCTGGGTCATATCTGCGATGAAAGCGGGGTTGGGGCCGTGCTTTATGAGCAGAAGCTGCCCATCAGCCGGGCCCTTCGTCAATTTGTCGAAAGCTCTGGCCGGGGGCCCTTGGACTACATATTGAAAGAGAGTGATGATTACGAATTGATGATGACCTGCGACCCTGAACATGCGGCAACCATTCGTGATGCCGTTGCCAGCATAAGCAACATCCCGGTTACCCAAATCGGTACGATCACCGCCACAAAGGGCAGTATCGAGATAATGGATCCCGCTGGCAATTCCCGCCAAGCGACGGTTTCCGGTTGGGATCATTTTTCAAAATGAGGAAAATTATGTTTGACGAAAAGCTGGCGCAGAAAGCCGCCACAAACCTTACGGAACTTAGGAACCAAAAGCCATTGATCCATAATATCACCAATTTTGTGGTCATGAATTTTACGGCAAACGCCCTCCTGGCCTTGGGTGCTTCTCCCGTGATGGCCCATGCGCCGGAAGAAGTGGAAGAGATGGTGTCCTTTGCCGGGGCCCTGGTACTCAATATCGGCACCCTGACACACCCCTGGGTGGAGGCCATGCTGAAGGCCGGAAAAAAAGCCAATGAGCTGGGGATTCCCATTGTTCTGGATCCGGTGGGTGCGGGG
>JAFCZI010000446.1 GCA_019314425.1 Deltaproteobacteria bacterium
GCAGAGCCGGCGGGGGTTGGCGTAACATCATCAATGACCCGGAAGGGCTATGATAAGAAAATGCAACAAACGGGTCAAGCGGTAAAATGGTATTGGCGGTGACTCTTATTTCTGCTTGTAAATATTCGGCCAGCACTCCATCTTCGCCTATTTTGGCCTGCTCACATAGCATTAGTATGCTACGCAGTCCCAAATAGACGAATATGAAGCACTGGCCAAACATTTACATTGTAAGCCGAATATTTACTTCTGCTTGAAGGATTGCTGAATTTTTTCATAGGTTTGAAGGAACGACAGCAGGCCTTCAGCCGGTACATCTCTGGTGATATTCCCGAGTATTCCGTATCCTTCCGCCTTTTCATCCACCTCCGAATCGGAAAGATCGGTGACCATGATAATCGATGTCATGGGTGTGGCCATGACGAACGCTTTCATGACATCAATGGGATCTTTACGTTCCGCGTTATGGCCGACGATAATAAGGCCGAAAAGAATCCCTTTTGATGCTTTGATGGCTTCATCACTGCTGGAAAAACTGGTTTTTTCATAGAGCTTGTCCTCTAATGCCAACTGAATTTTATCCAGCACAGCGGGGTCATTTTCGAGCAGCAACACTTTTGTTCTTGTTTCCCGGGTCACTATTCATCTCCTGTAAAATGAGCAGATTTCCTTTTCGGAATCTGCTGAAAGGTTCAATCCCTTTTAAAAAAAAGGCCGATAGCAGCCAGTAAAAAAACAGCAAAACCGAATCCAAAGTAAATCCATGGAAAGAAGGGCGAGTGTTTTGTGCCGGCTTCCAGTATATATGCTCTGTCAAATATGTAGGCCCAGTAAAGGGCGAAAAGGTAGTTGATCAAGAGGGCAACTCTCGGGTTGCCGAAAATGAGCGCCAATGTGCTGAGGGCCAGCAGCAGGGCGATTTGATAGAAGGGTGCGCAGAATTTGATTGAACCGATGAACTCCAACAGCTCTAACATGATGTCCTCCTATCTTTGGTGTCTGAGCGAAAACCAGGATTTTTCGTCAAGGTCAAGGAAGATCAAAATTTTAACCGCTTGCGAGACCTCCAACCTTACAATTGTGGATAGTCTCGTAAAGAATGATTCTAACTTAATTTTAGCCGGAAGATAAAGAAAAGTTACCCTATATCCCGACTTTTGACTTCTTTATTCCGCCACAGGTACAGCATGATACCCGTTGCCATGGCAACATTCAAGGATTCAATGCCGTTTGCCATGGGTATTGAAACTTTTCGGGCCCTTTGAAGGGTCTCCGGTATGCCGGGTCCTTCCAGGCCGGGGACCAGACAGAAACTTTCAGGGAACTCGAATTGGGCCACATCTTTTCCTTCAGCGGACATTATGATCAAGGGCATTTCATAGCGCCCGAGCCGGCTGAGCGCCGGACCCTGGTAAAAAGGTATCCTGAAAATGCTGCTTCCCGCCACCCGGACCGATTTGGGATGAAAAGGATGGGCGGCTTCCTTTAGAAACACAATTCGTGTTACGCCGAATGCGGCGGATGTACGGATCACGGCCCCCACATTGCGGGGATCCTGGAATGGAACACAGAGGGTGAGGCCTAGGCTGTCCATGGCGCCGTCAAAATGGGGGAAGGCCTCCGCGCGCACGATCAGAACGGGCTGTTTTGTTCCGAAACAGTCCACCTGAGAAAAGAGATCAGGGCTCAGACAGTATCGGGGGATTGCGCCTGTTCCGGGGAAATCGGGGACGTCATGCCGGCTTGAGAAAATAATGCCGGTACATCGGTCCGGAAATTCCCGCAGAACTTCTCGAATCTGTTTTGGACCTGAGAGAAGTGCCCTTTCGTGCTTTCGAATGTCCCGTGGATTTTTAAGACGCAGAAAGCGTTTGAATGTGGTATTTTGTGAGCTGTTAATTTCAATGGTTTTCATGGCGTCGGTACTATTTCAACGGTTTCAGCCAGGCTTCGATTTCTTCACGGGAAAGTTTTCCCCTGCCATAAAAAAGCATAAAAAGATCCCGAAATCTTCTAATAAGATTCTTGTCGGAAAGGGTTTCTTTGGGATCGTAGAAGTCTTTCAGTTGATGGAA
>JAFCZI010000447.1 GCA_019314425.1 Deltaproteobacteria bacterium
GTCTTTTCAAAAGGCTGTTCCAGTTCTTCCGCATCCCGCAAAGCCGTATCCACGGAAATAACCACGTCTCCCAGCATGACCGGTTCAAAAAGGGCGGGGGTTGTCACCCCGTCCAGGTCTTCCGTCATGGGAAACGACAGCACATCCGTGGCACCTTCCTTGTCCCGGTATTGCTGGTTCAGCGCCGCCATGTGTTCATCGTCTGTAAACAGGATGCTCAACTCTTTATCATGACAGCCCAAGTCTTCTAAGGCTCTCTCCGCTTTCACCCTTATTTTCTGCTCGTCCAGTCCGGGGGGCGGAGAGTCCATCCTGATCTGTATCTCCATTTTCAGTTTTCCTGTTCAGACCGTTTTTACCACTGCCCGCACCGTCTCGAGGACGTGCGGAAGAAATCTTCGCCACAGGCTCGGGATATTCAACCCGATGATGGAAAATGCCACTCAAGGTCTGGTTAAAGCTTTTGGCAATGGCATGAAGATCTTTGAGCGTCAGCTCACACTCATCCAGTTGCCCATCTGAAAAAACCTTGTTCATAATCTTCTGCACCATTCCCTGTATTCGCGCCGAAGTGGGGTCTACAAGGGTTTTGGAAGCCGCCTCGATCACATCCGCCAGCATGATGAGACCCGCTTCTTTGGTCTGGGGCCTGGGCCCGGGGTAACGAAAATCTTCCTTTTTTACGCGCAGGGATTTGTCCCCTTTTCTCTCAGCCCTTTCCCTGGCCTTTTCATAGAAAAATGAGATCAGGCTGGTCCCGTGATGCTGCTCGATAATTGAAATGATCTCCCGGCCAAGCTTGGCCTGACGTGCCAGCTCCACACCGTCTTTCACATGGGCGATGAGAATGAGCGCACTCATGGAAGGCGCCAGTTTTTCATGCCGGTTAACCCTGCCCGCTTGATTTTCAATGAAATAAAGAGGTTTCCTAATCTTACCGATGTCATGATAGTACGCGGCAACCTTGGCCAGCAAAGGATTTGCGCCGATAGCCCTGGCGGACGCCTCTACCATATTGCTGACGATAACGCTGTGGTGATAGGTTCCGGGCGCCTGAACCATCAACTCCCTTAGAAGGGGCTGATCGAGATTGGCCCGTTCCATCAGCTTGATATCCGTAGTGTACCCGAAGGACATTTCGATCAGCGGCATCAACCCCGTGGCAATCACACCGACCAACACGCCCCCTATGAACGCCGAACAACAGGCGATAACGCTCTCAATACTAAAAAAGTCGCCATGCAATCCCTCCATGGCAAAGGCAAGAATCATATTGCACAGGCCCACCTTAAGACCCGCCTCAATAAAAACGCCCCTTTCCCTGTAACGACGCACCCAGGTGGCCGCCAAAAGAGAGCTGACGAAAAAATAGATGAAAAATTCCACCCGGCCATCCACAACCGCACAGGCCAGGACGGAAATGACCAGGGAAAAGCTGGCGGCGGTGAAGATGCCGTGAAATATACAGATCAGCATGGCGCCGCCCGCAACCGGAATGGCATACAACAGGGCTCTTAGAGAGAAAAAATGGTACCCCCGGGCCGTTTCAATCGCCACAAAATTAAACGCAATCACCACAAAAAATATGACCAGCAGCATCGCCGCGTTTAAAAGCAGATCTCTGATTTCCGAACCTGTTGACCTGCTCTTTGCCAAGCCCAGTTGATACATGGAAACCAACAGGAAGGCTATGAGAACCGCCATGGCGGGAACCCTTCCCAGCATCTTTTTTTGTTTTAAATATTTGTATTGGGCACTCAGTTTAACCAGTTGTTCCGGCTTAATTCGCTCACCTTCCCTGATAAAAATCTCGCCCTTTTTGACTTTGAAAAAGAAGGGCTTAACCGATTCCCCAGCCGCTTCCTTATGCAAAGCAGTTTCCCGCTTGTTGAACGTGAGATTGGGCTTGATGAGCGATACGGCCAATTCCAACGCGGCCTGCGCCAGTTTTTCGGGCCATAGGGTTCGGGTAAGGGACTGGCCCTGCTCTCGAACAAGCGCGATGGCGGTTTTAAGGTCATAAAAGCGATCAAGACCGGAAACCTCCTCCTCTTTTCCGTCCTTGAT